>JAFOBC010000254.1 GCA_017382015.1 Clostridia bacterium | reverse complement strand
GCCAACGAATGTACTATTTTCAAATACAGCTCCTTATTCGGCTTTGCAAAAAGAACGGTAAGACCGAAACGGGCTGAAAGCGAAAGCATTTCCTCCATAGAATCGCGGCGGTGAATATCGTCACCCTCGCGTGAGGAAAACGTTTCTTTGACCATATGTCTGCGATTGCTTGTAGCGTAGATTACGGCATTGGGTGTTTTAGCCGCCGCAGAGCCTTCGAGCACTGCTTTGAGTGCGGCAAAGCCGTCATCATCCGTCGAGAATGAAAGGTCATCGATAAAGAGAATGAATTTAAGCGGATTATCCGCAATCTCGCCCATAATCTCGGGCAGGAGTGAAAGCTGATCTTTTCTAAGTTCAACAAGGCGGATACCCTCACTGCGAAGCTCATTCGCAACAGCCTTGACCGTTGAGGATTTGCCCGTACCTGCATCACCGCAGAGCAGTACGTTTGCGGCAGGCTTGCCCTCGATAAGTGCGTGAGTATTGTCAAGCACCTTCTTGCGCTCAATATCATAACCGACAAGTGAAGCTACCGTAATCGGGTCAGGAGCCAGAACGGGAACAAGCTCGCCCTTATCGCCTACCCTGAACATACCGTATCTTGCATAGATACCGTAGCCAAGCTTTGAAGCGTTTTCGAGAATTGCAGGCATAATAACGGAAAAATCCTTTGCCGTATTGTTAAACACGGGAAGACTTGCCGGAAGACCTGCCGCCTCAAGAAGCTGAGCGCCGCTGAGCTTTGAAAGCTCTGAGAAAATTGAAAGCTCACGCTCAAAACAGCTCTGCATAACATCAGGAATATCTTTGCCCGATGCAAAGCGGCGAACGTAAACGTTATCGTCGCACCTGAGTGCATCCTCTATGTACTCGCCGAGGTCACAGCCGTTTTCGTAAAGTGAAGCTACGAACGCACAGTATTTTTCGGTTTTCAAGCCTTCATCGGATGAATCCAGAATATGCAGAAACGAAATGAGATTGCTGAGCACCTCGCTGCCGGTGACACCACGGAAAAGCACAACCGACAAAAGCATATTCGATAGTGAATGAACCATAAAAAAGATCCTTTACCAGTAAATTTATAAGGGGCAAAGCCCGACTGCCGCACAAAACGGCAATCGGGCATATTATTAAAGTCGCTTGAGAATTTCAGCTGTCATTTCTTTACAGCCGACAGCATTAACACCGTGTGCGATATCCGCTGTGCGGACACCTGCTTCAAGAACATCGTCAACAGCGCGCTCGATGTTGCGTGCCTCTTCCTCCAGACCGAATGCATAGCGAAGCATCATTGCGGCAGAGAGAACGGTAGCAATCGGGTTAGCTTTGTCCTGGCCTGCGATATCAGGTGCAGAACCGTGGATAGGCTCGTAAAGGCCGCGCTTTGTTGCACCGAGTGATGCGGAAGCGAGCATACCGATTGAGCCGGTAATCTGAGAAGCCTCGTCAGAAAGAATATCGCCGAACATATTTGATGTTACGATAACGTCAAACTGAGAAGGATTCTTGACAAGCTGCATTGCGGCATTGTCAACAAGCATATCTGTGCAGGTAACTGTCGGATAATCGGCAGCAACCTCGTGAACAGTTTTTCTCCAAAGGCGTGAGCTTTCAAGTACGTTTGCCTTATCGATGCTGATAACGTTGCAACGTCTGACAAGTGCAGCCTCAAAAGCAGCTCTTGCAATACGCTCAATCTCCATACGTGAGTAGCACTCTGTGTCGTATGCTTCCTCGCCGTACTTGCCCTCGCGGTAGCCGCGGTCACCGAAATAGATGCCGCCCGTAAGCTCACGGACAATGAGGATGTCAAAGCCGTTAGCAACGATGTCGGGGCGAAGAGGACAATCGTCCTTAAGTGCGGGATAAAGCTTTGCGGGGCGAAGGTTTGTGTAAAGCTCCATTGCGGCTCTGATGCCGAGCAGAGCTTTTTCGGGGCGCATATTGCCGGGCAGAGTATCCCACTTGGGGCCGCCGACAGCACCGAGGAGAACGCTGTCTGCCGCAAGGCAACCCTCAACGGTTTCCTTGGGGAGAGGCTCACCTGTTGCATCAATAGCACAGCCACCGATAAGGTAGGGTGTGAAATTGAATGTATGGCCGTACTTTTCGCCTGTTTTCTTGAGAACCTCAACGGCTGAATCGACTATTTCAGGGCCGATACCGTCACCCTTGAGAAGAGCAATATTCATAACCATTTTATTTCACACTACCCTTTCTGATGGATTCGATAAGACCGCCGTCAGCAATAATCTTGCCGATAAACTCCGGGAAAGGCTTTGTTTTGAACTCAGCACCCGTTGTGAGATTTTTGATGATGCCCGTATCTGCATCTGCGGCAATTTCGTCACCGTCTGCAATACCCTCGGCTGCCTCAGGGCACTCGAAGATTGCAAGGCCGATGTTTATAGCATTGCGGTAGAAAATACGCGCAAATGACTTTGCTATAACAAGGCTGACACCGCTCTCCTTGATTGCAAGAGGAGCATGCTCACGGGATGAGCCGCAGCCGAAATTATTGCCCGCAACGATGATATTGCAGGTTTTGACACGCTCCTGGAAGGTGCTGTCAAGGTCTTCCATACAGTGGGAAGCCAGCTCTTTTTTATCGATTGTATTGAGATAACGTGCAGGGATGATAACATCGGTGTCAACGTTATCCTGATACTTTATAACTTTACCGTCAAATTTCATTTGTCAATCTCCTCCGGTGAAGCAATTCTGCCGAGGATTGCACTTGCTGCGGCAACAGCCGGAGATGCAAGGTAAACCTCTGATGTCGGGTCACCCATTCTGCCGACGAAATTACGGTTTGTTGTAGCAACCGCTCTCTCACCGGGAGCAAGGATACCCATATGTCCGCCAAGGCAAGGACCGCAAGTGGGTGTTGAAACCGCACAGCCTGCCTCGATAAAGTCTGCAAGGAGACCTTCCTTCATTGCGCGCATATAAATCTCCTGAGTAGCAGGGATAATGATTGCGCGAACGCCCTTTGCAACCTTGTGACCCTTGATGATTTCAGCAGCCTCTTTGATATTCTCATAGAAGCCGTTTGTGCATGAGCCGATAACAACCTGGTCAATCTTAACTTCTTCCTCAAGCTCCTCAACAACTCTTGCGTTTTCGGGGAGATGCGGGAAAGCAACCGTTGAACGGATTGTTGAAAGGTCGATTTCGATAACCTGATCATACTCAGCATCGTCATCTGCCTTGTATACAACGGGCTCACGGTCGGAATGCTCTGCGATATAAGCAAGAGTCTGGTCGTCAACCTCGAAGATACCGTTCTTTGCACCTGCTTCGATTGCCATATTACAGATTGTAAGACGGTCTGTTACGGAAAGCTCTGCAACACCCTCGCCTGTGAACTCCATTGAGCGGTAGAGAGCACCGTCAACACCGATCATACCGATGATGTGAAGGATAACGTCCTTACCTGTGATGTGCTTGTTGAGCTTGCCCTTGAGAACAAACTTGATAGCTGAAGGCACCTTGAACCATGCCTTACCGATAGCCATACCGCAAGCCATATCTGTTGAGCCTACGCCTGTTGAGAATGCACCGAGTGCACCGTATGTACAGGTGTGAGAATCCGCACCGATTACGACGTCGCCTGAAACTACAAGGCCTTTTTCGGGAAGAAGTGCGTGCTCAACGCCCATCTGACCGACATCGTAGAAATGAGTAACGTTCTTTTCGTTACAGAAATCACGGCACATTTTGCACTGGATAGCAGCCTTGATATCCTTATTGGGTGCGAAATGGTCCATAACCATTGTTACTCGGTCTTTGTCATAAACATTGTCAAAGCCGAGCTTATCAAACTCGCGGATTGCAACGGGAGAAGTGATATCGTTACCGAGCACACGGTCGAGATTGACGAGAATAAGCTCGCCTGCCTCAACCTTCTCCAGACCTGCATGAGCCGCAAGAATTTTTTGTGTCATTGTCATTGCCACGGGGATTTACCTCCTTCGGAGATTATTTTTTATTGATAATTGCGCCCTTATCTGCTGAGGAAACCATTGAAGCGTAACGCTTGAGATAGCCTGAAACCTGCTTTTTGAGGATGGGCATCTCTGCCTTACGTCTCTCAATCTCTTCGTCAGAAACCTTGAGCTCAATTTTGTATTCGGGGATATTGATGGAAATAATGTCGCCATCCTTGACGTATGCAATCATACCGCCGTTTGCAGCCTCGGGTGAAACGTGGCCGATTGATGCGCCTCTTGTAGCACCGGAGAAACGTCCGTCAGTGATAAGAGCGACCTCTTTATCAAGACCCATACCTGCAATTGCAGATGTGGGAGAAAGCATCTCTCTCATACCGGGGCCGCCTGCGGGGCCTTCGTAACGGATAACAACAACGTCGCCTGCCTTGATGCCGCCCTCGTAGATAACCTTGATGGTTTCTTCCTCGGAGTTGAATACTCTTGCAGGGCCTTCGTGTACAAGCATCTCGGGAGCAACCGCAGCACGCTTGACAACACAGCCGTCGGGAGCGAGGTTGCCTCTGAGCACTGCGATACCGCCTGTTGCGGTATAAGGATTGTCGATAGGACGGATTGTTTCGGGATCAAGATTATCGCAGTCTGCGATATTTTCGCCGACAGTCTTACCTGTACAGGTAAGTGCATCTGTCTTGATAAGGCCCTTCTTTGTCAGCTCCTTGAGCACTGCGTAAACGCCGCCTGCCTCGTTGAGGTCTTCCATATAGGTGCGGCCTGCAGGTGCAAGATGACAAAGGTTAGGTGTGACCTCGCTGATTTCGTTTGCAAGGTCAAGGCTGAAATCTACACCGCACTCGTTTGCGATTGCGGGCAGATGGAGCATACTGTTAGTAGAGCAACCGAGAGCCATATCTGCTGTGAGAGCATTGTGGAAAGCATCGGCTGTCATAATATCGAGCGGGCGGATATTCTTACGGACAAGCTCCATAATCTGCATACCTGCGTGCTTTGCAAGCTCGATTCTTGCTGAATAAACAGCAGGAATTGTACCGTTGCCCTTGAGACCCATACCGAGCACCTCTGTAAGGCAGTTCATTGAGTTTGCAGTATACATACCTGAGCAGGAGCCGCAGGTAGGACAGGTCTTGAGCTCGTATTCGAGAAGCTTATCAGCGTCAATTTTGCCCGCGCTGTAAGAACCGACAGCCTCAAACATACTTGAAAGGCTTGTCTTTCTGCCGTCAACACGACCGGCAAGCATCGGGCCGCCGCTGACGAAAATTGAGGGAATGTTAAGTCTTGCCGCTGCCATAAGCAGACCGGGTACGTTCTTGTCGCAGTTGGGAATCATAACAAGACCGTCAAAGCCGTGAGCAAGTACCATTGATTCGGTTGAATCGGCAATAAGGTCGCGAGTGACGAGCGAATACTTCATACCTGTATGACCCATAGCGATGCCGTCACACACAGCGATTGCCGGGAAAACAATGGGTGTACCGCCTGCCATAGCAACACCGAGCTTTACAGCTTCGGTAATCTTATCAAGGTTCATATGACCCGGTACGATTTCGTTGTATGAGCTGACAATACCGATAAGGGGACGTGAAAGCTCCTCCTGAGTCAGACCGAGTGCGTGATAAAGTGAGCGGTGAGGCGCGTTGCCGAAACCGTCAACTACTGTTTCTTTTATCATTGCCAATTCCTCCGTGAGATTGTGAAATAAAAAGACTGAAAAGCCTGCAAAAACTTAAAATTTAAAAGCCCAAAGGCAAGCTGTTCCTCGGAAGGGAACATCTTGCCTTTATTTCATAACGGCTGTTATCAGTTGTTGATGAGCTTGTCCTCATCGCTCCAGCTGTAGAGCTTACGGATATCCTTACCTACGACCTCTGAGGGATGCTCTGCAGCAATCTTTCTCATAGCGTTGAAGTGTACCTGTGAACCTGCATCGGACATATCGAGAAGGAAGTCCTTAGCAAATGTACCGTCCTGAATGTCGGAGAGAACCTTCTTCATAGCCTTCTTTGTCTCATCTGTGATGATCTTCGGGCCTGTGATGTAATCGCCGTACTCAGCTGTGTTGGAGATGGAGTAACGCATACCCTCAAAACCGCTCTGGTAGATGAGGTCAACGATGAGCTTCATCTCGTGGATGCACTCAAAGTATGCGTTTCTGGGATCGTAGCCAGCCTCAACAAGAGTCTCGAAGCCTGCCTGCATAAGTGCGCAAACACCGCCGCAAAGAACAGCCTGCTCACCGAAGAGGTCAGTCTCTGTCTCTGTACGGAATGTTGTCTCGAGAACACCTGCACGAGCGCCGCCGATACCGAGAGCGTATGCAAGACCGATCTCAAGTGCATCGCCTGTAGCATCCTGCTCGATAGCGATAAGGCAAGGAACACCCTTACCAGCCTGGTACTCACTACGTACAGTGTGGCCGGGGCCCTTGGGAGCAACCATGATTACGTTAACATTCTTCGGGGGCTTGATGCAGCCGAAGTGGATGTTGAAGCCGTGTGCAAATGCAAGAGTCTTGCCCTCTGTGAGGTTGGGCTCGATGCTCTCTTTGTAGAGCTTTGCCTGCTTCTCATCGTTGATGAGGATCATGATGAGGTCTGCTGCTGCAGCTGCATCTGCAGCTGTCATAACCTTGAGGCCTGCTGCCTCAGCCTTTGCCCAGCTCTTTGAGCCTTCGTAAAGACCGACGATAACGTCAACACCGGACTCCTTGAGGTTGAGTGCGTGTGCGTGACCCTGTGAGCCGTAGCCGATGATAGCAACGGACTTGCCGCTGAGTCTGTTAAGATCGCAATCCTGCTGATAGTAGATTTTTGCCATTTTTATTATCTCCTTTTGAATAGATTCCTGTTTTATTTCTCGAGCATACTGCCGCTTCCACGCTCAAGCGCGACGATACCTGTACGGCACATCTCAATGATGTCGAAGGGCTTCATAATCTCGATAAATGCGGTTATTTTGGACGGCTCGCCTGTAATCTCGATTGAGAGAGCTTCGGGCGAATAGTCAATTATCTTGCAGCGGAAAACGCTGACGGCAGCCATAATATCCTGCCTTGTTTCGGGGTTGTTGCGAACCTTGATGAGCATAAGCTCACGGTTGATTGAATTGTCAGCCTCAAGCTCTTCAACCTTTTTGACGTTGTGAAGCTTACGCAGCTGATTTATCATCTGGCGCTTTGCGTATCCGTCACCGCTCATTGTGAGGGTGATTCGTGAATACTCGGGGCACTCAGTTTCGCCTACGGTGAGAGCATCAATGTTGAAGCCGCGGCGTGTGAACATACTCGTTACACGGGTAAGAACACCGAACTTGTTTTCAACGTAAACAGCAATTACAAACCTGTTCATTTGATTGCTCCTTTCTCCGCAATGAGGTCATCCATACTGCCTCCGGGCGGAATCATCGGAAGAACGAACTCGTCCTTATCAATACGGCAATCGATAACCGTCGGGCCGTCCTGAGCAAATGCTTCTTTCATTACTGCCTCAAACTCCTCCGCAGTTTCTGCGCGGTAACCCTTGGCGCCGAATGCCTCTGCAATCTTTACAAAGTCTGTCTTGCGCTCGAGCACTGTGTTTGAGTAGTGCTTGTTGAAGAAGAGAGTCTGCCACTGACGAACCATACCGAGAACGCCGTTGTTGAAAATAACAATTTTTACGGGTGCATTTGTGGAAACGGCTGTTGCAAGCTCGTTGAGATTCATACCGAAGCTGCCGTCGCCCGTGATGAGCACCGTTGTATCGCCGCTGCCGATTGCGGCACCGATTGCAACACCGAGGCCGAAGCCCATTGTGCCCAGACCGCCGCTTGAAACAAACTTACGGGGCTTTGCAAAGCTGCAATACTGAGCAGCCCACATCTGATGCTGACCGACGTCCGTTGCGATAACCGTGTCGGGAGTAGTGACCGAGTTGATTATCTGAACAGCTCTCTTGGGTGTGAGAGTATCTGTCGGCATATCGTAAGCTGCCTCTTTCTTGCGGAGCTTATCGACAAACGTCATCCAGTCGGGACGCTGCTTTGCTTCAACCTTTGCTGCGATTCTGCGGAACGCATCGGCGATATCGCCGTAGATGCCAACCTGAACGGGAATGTTCTTATTGATTTCCGCAAAGTCTATATCAAGCTGAATTATCTGAGAATTAACGGCAAACTTTTTCTTGTTGCCTGTTGTTCTGTCGCTGAAACGAACACCGATTGCAAGAATCGCATCGGCATTGTTCTGAGCCATTGACGAAGCATAGTGGCCATGCATACCCTGCATACCGAGGAAACGCTCATTATCGGTCGGGATACCTGAAATGCCCATAAGTGAGCAACCGATAACGGCATCAATCTTATCCGCAAACTCAATGATTTCCTCTGTGATACCTGCACCGAGTGAGCCGCCACCGATGTATATGTAGGGGCGCTTGCAGTTGGCAAGGATCTCTGCCGCCTGCTCAATCTGCTCCTCTTTAGCGAGCTTGTTTTCAAAAAGCTCACGGGGCTGCTCCGGCTCATAGTCGTAAAGCGCCTGCTGAACGTCCTTGGGCACGTCGATAAGCACAGGGCCGGGTCTGCCTGAGCGGGCAATCCGGAAAGCCTCGCGCACGGTATCTGCAAGCTGTGAAATATCGTTGACAAAATAGTTGTGCTTTGTAATCGGGAGAGTAACGCCTGTAATGTCAATCTCCTGGAAGCTGTCTCTGCCGATAAGGTCGCAGGGAACGTTACCTGTGATGGCAACCATCGGTACAGAGTCGAGCATTGCAGTAGCAATACCTGTTACAAGGTTTGTTGCGCCGGGGCCGGAGGTTGCAATAACAACACCAACCTTACCCGTTGCACGGAAGTAACCGTCTGCCGCATGGGCTGCGCCCTGCTCATGTGCTGTGAGAACGTGACGGATACGGTCACTGTTCTGATAAAGTGCATCGTAAAGATTAATTATCTGACCGCCCGGATAACCGAACACGGTATCTACACCCTGTTCAACAAGGGCTTCAATAATTATCTGTGAACCTGTAATTTTCATAATACTGTCTTTCCTTCTCGTTTATTATGCATCAAGCATACGGTTGACAGCACTTACAAGTGCTTTTACCGAGGAAATGATAATATCGCTGTCTATGCCGACACCCCAGAACATTTTGCCTGTCTCGTTTTCCTTGATGGCACCGTAGGATGCCGCACGGGATGTTGAACCGTCCTCAAGAGCG
>JAFOBC010000253.1 GCA_017382015.1 Clostridia bacterium | reverse complement strand
TTAATAAAAGTGTCGTATGTGAACCTCGCACCGAGTCTAAAGCCTGATATGAAACTGTCTGCATTACTTGTTGTAGAAAATTCAATATATGAACTTACATAGTTTTGAAACAGTTCCTTATCCTCACCGTTCAGTCTTGCAGTGAGCTGTTCTTCTTTCTCTGCGAGCTTGCTCAATTTCTTTTTGAGCTTAGATGTTAATTCTGAATTGACTTCTTGTGGCTCAATGTTTCCATAATAAAATTCTTCAATGATATTAGCCATAATATCACCACTTTCAATGCTCACTCTTATCAATGATTTTCAGCAATAGCTCATCAACATCCTCGGTGGGCAAATTTTCAGCCAAGAGCATATTGCGAAACTCATTCATGCCATTGATAAGTAAGTTGCACTCAAAATCCGTAAACTTAATTTTAGTCTTTCTTTCCATAACAAAAACCTCCTGTTACTTGGTAATTACATTTTACCTTATAACGGGAGGTTAGTCGAATGTACGGATTTAATTTTGGTAGCGGCTACCGAAATACTATCACTCCGCAGAATCAGCCTGTTTATTTTCGTAACACTTGAAAATATCAGGCAGAATTACTCTGGCGAGCATTTCAAGAGCACCTTCCGGTGGTTGGTAATTCTCCGTATTAAATGAGCAAATCTTTTCACCTGTTTCAAGAGAAACAAATGCAACGGGTGCTCCTTTACGAATCAATTCTCTTTGCCCTTCAGATATTGCTTCAAAATATTCCTTTTGAATATCCGATAGTGTCGTTTCATTAAATGACTGCATAAAAATCCTCCTTGTAATTTGGTAATACCATTTTACAAAGAGGATTGATTTTTGTCGAATATGCGGATTATATCATTTTGAAATGCTTGAGTGCATTGATTATAGCTTTCTCCTTTTCGGGAGGACATTGGGGTACTTTGCTCTTGCCTTCGCCTTTGTTGTAGTTTTCTCGTTCAATGATACCGCACTTAGCTTTCACCTGCGAAATATACAACGTTGACACCTTTAAACCAAACTTATCAAGCACATAATCCTTTATCTCATGATAAGTCGCTTTTGCCTCTGAAGCAGTTAAATCAAACTCGTCAAGGTTAATTTCAAAGTCGATATGTGTGTCTGGATTTTTTCTAACCAACTGAACAACCGTTTCCACGTGGGCGGTGCGTGGGAACATATCTACGGGTGTGATGAGGTGGGTGCCGTCTGCTGTGGCTACGTTATAGCCGAGCTGAGCGAACACAGCGCAGTCTCTTGCGAGTGTTGCAGGGTCGCAGGATACGTAGACAATGCGCTCGGGCGCCATTTGGGCAACCGTTCGGATGAGCGCTTCGTCACATCCCTTGCGCGGCGGGTCGAGGATTATTACGTCGGGGCGGATTCCCTCGTCTTTGAGCTGTTCTGCCGCCTGAGAAGCGTCCGCACAGATAAAGCGTGCGTTGGTTATTGAGTTGCGTGCGGCGTTTTTCTTTGCGTTTTCAATTGCCGGTGCGACAATCTCAACACCTATAAGCTCTTTCACACGCTTCGCCATTGTAAGCCCTATTGTGCCTACACCGCAGTACATATCCAGCAGTACCGTGTCGGGCGTAAGCTTAGCATACTCTGCGGCAAGCGAATAGAGTTTTTCGGTTTGCTCGCGGTTGACCTGGTAGAATGAAAGCGGTGATATTTCAAATTCTGTGCCGAGCAGAGAATCCGTTATTTCGGCTTTGCCGTAAAGTGTCTGCATCTTTTCGCCAAGCACAACGTTTGTGTTTTCTTTGTTGATGTTTATGCTCAGCCCCGTTACGCCGAGATGCTCGAGCTGTTGCCACAGCTTATCTGCGCAGGGCAGAGCGCCGCCGTTGATAACGATGCAGACCGATATTTCTTCACAGCCCTTTGATGCGCGTATGTAAAGGTGGCGCACTAGACCGCTATGTGTGTTTTCGTCGTATACGGATATGCCGTTGGTGTCAATGAAATTACGCAGTACGTCTGCGATATCCGAAAACTTTTTCGGCTGAAGCAGGCACGCACCGCAATCAATAATATTATGGCTGTGGAATGAATAAAAGCCGAGCTTTGTTTTGCCGTTTTCCTTGCCTGCAGGCAACTGTGCCTTGTTGCGGTAGAAGTTTGTGCCGTCGCTGCCGACGATTGGGCGCAGGGTAACGTCAAGCTTGCCTATTCTGCGAAAAGCGTCGGCAACCTTCTGCTGTTTTATTTTAAGCTCTGCGTCATAGCTTATGTGGCGGTATACACAGCCGCCGCAGCGGTTGAATACAGGGCAGTCAACCTCAACTCTGTCTGCAGAGGGGGTTATTATGCTCATCGCTTTTGCAATGGCATAGCTCTTTTTAACTTTTATTGCGTGGGCAAGTACGGTGTCGCCTACGGCTGTGTTGCTGACAAATACTGCCATACCGTCTTTGTGGCCTACGCCGTTTCCTTCGGCTGTCATGCCTGTTATTTCAAGTTCAAATTCGTCATTCTTTTTCAAGTCTGTTACCTCTGCGTTGCTTGAGAATGGTGGTTATAACCTTATATATAATGTAGCCTGCGGTGATGCCGAAAGCTGTGCCGACGGCATCAATCAGTATGTCGGTAAACTGAAAGGCTCTGCCCTCGATAAATATCTGGTGTATCTCGTCTGTGACTGCATAGAACACGCCGATTACAAAACTCAGTATGATGCGAGGCTTGCCGGATGTATGGTAAAGCGCGTTGAACAACAGGAGGGCAAGTCCGCAGTATTCCAGAGCGTGCGCAATTGAGCGGAATACATCGTGACCTATGGCTTCAATAAACTTTGTGAAAATCTGAGCAAAAAAGCCCATAACGCTCATACTCAGCTCGCTGGATTGAGTTGCCGGCTGGTGCGAGAGCGAAAAGATGATTGCCATACATACTGCAACGAGCAACCAGCTCACCGATATAAGTGCCTTTCGTTTTAAAGTCATTGGTAAGTTTCCTTTGTGTTTATTTGAGCAGCTGTGCGCCTGTCATCGTAATCACGTTGCCCGAGTGGAGTATGTTTGCGCCGGTGATTTTCGGGTTTGTTGCGATGTATCTGCTTGCAAAAAACAGCGGACAGATAACGGCATTCTGAATCAGGTATTTCTGTGCGGCTGTGCATCCGTCGATAACGCTCTGCGTTGAGCCTGCTGTGAGAAGCTGATTGAGCAGGGTATCGAAGTTGGAGGATTTGAAGCGGCAGATGTTTGAGCCGTTGCGGAAAGAATAGAGGAATTCCGTCGGGGTCTGTGCGGACGTTGTTATGGGAGCAAAAGCACATTGGTATCTGCCCGATTTCACTCTGCTTTCAAGCTCCGCATCTTCAACAACCTCCACGCTTGCCGTTAGCGTGATTCCGAAAAGCTGTTGCCAATCCTGTATGATTTTTCGCACAGCGTTTTCGTAGGTGGGTGTGCAAAGGACAGAGAAACTGCAGCCTTGCCCCTGTGTGAAGCTGTCATAATATTTCTTTGCCGCTGTGTTGTCGTGCTTGAGCAGGCCGAGTGCAGGTGCGACCTGCGCATACGGCTTGCCTTCGACGGTGCACGAGGGCGGTATTACTCCTGTTGCCGCGGCGGACATACCCTGTGCGGCAGAGCGAATATAGTCGAAGTTTACAGACGTTGCAAGTGCCAGACGAAGCTGAGTGCTGTTCATCAGCGAGTCGGAGCAGTT
>JAFOBC010000252.1 GCA_017382015.1 Clostridia bacterium | reverse complement strand
GAAAAATAACCGACAGGCGATGACGCTTGACGGGTTTACACCGTGGTACAGTCAGTTCGGTACTGACATATATGCTTCTGATGTTGTGCAGCAGGCTCTGAAATGCATAGTTGACGAAATCAAGAAGCTGAATCCGACACATGTCAGAGTGAACGGAGCAGATCCGTCACCGGTGGAGAAGAGTTCAGTTCAGAAAGTCCTCGATGAGCCGAACCGGCTCATGACAACGAGCGAATTTATCGAGAAGATGACATGGCTGCTTCTTCTGAACTATAATGCTTTCGTCGTACCGACTTACAAGGTGTGGATCGATGACAAGACAGGAGCTGAACGCCGATATTATACGGCACTCTATCCGATCAAGCCTTCACAGGTAGACTTCATTGAGGACGAAAGCGGAGCCTTATTCGTTCATTTCTACTTCCTCAACGGATACGAAACGACGATCAGGTATTCAGACGTCATACATCTGAGATACAACTATTCAGTTAATGAATACATGGGCGGCGATATGCTCGGACAGCCGAATCACAAGGCTATTCTTGAAACATTATCGCTGAATCATGATCTTCTTCAGGGAGTCGCGAAGGCGATGAAGTCTTCATATGCCGTGAACGGCGTTGTCAAATACAACACGTTGGTCGACGATGGAACCATGGATAAGAATCTGAAGGAGCTCGAAAAGAAACTCATGAACAACGAGTCCGGCTTCCTTCCGATGGATCTCAAGGCAGACTTCACGCCATTGGAGAGACGAACGAATCTTGTTGATAAGCCGACTTTGGAATTTGTCGATGAGAAAATCCTCAGAAACTGGGGCGTTCCGCTTGCGATCCTGACGGGCGATTATAACAAAGAGCAGTATGAAGCGTTCTATCAGAAGACACTGGAACCGTTGATAATTAGTTTCAGTCAGGCATTTACAAAGAAACTCTTCACCGAAAGAGAAAAGAGTCTCGGAAACGAAGTTCGGTTTATGCCGAAGGAGCTCATCTTCATGACTGTCAGTCAGACTTTGGAGATGATCAACATTCTGAGTCCGACGGGTGCGCTATATGAAAACGAAAAGAGAGTTGCTCTCGGTTTAAGACCTTTGCCGGAATTAGAGGGCAAGCGATACATGTCGCTTAACTGGATCGATGCAGAAAACGCAGCACAATATCAGACAGGGCAGAACGTGCAGGTTGATGTTGTGGACGAATCCAAGACAGTGACAGACGAGGAGGTATAAGAGATGGTTACACTTAATGGAAATAGCGGAGATTACAAGTGTCTGTCAAGCGATACAAAGCCGACACTCACTGATACTCCAGGAGATAGAAACGTGATGCTGGTTGAACTTGATACTGGTCTTGTATTCTACTGGGACGGTGAAGAGTGGCAGAAGTTTGGAGGCGATTAAGTCATGAACATTATTGATATCGCAATTGCGAAACAGCTTGCCGGTGGCGGCGGCGGATCTGGAACGGATAGCTACAACGATCTTTCAAATCTTCCGAAAATTAACGACGTGACGCTCAGCGGAAACAAGAGCAGTTCAGCTCTCGGACTCCAGAGCGAGATCACTTCCGACAGCAAGCTTGCATCAGATCTTGTTGACGACACCAACCAGGACAACAAGTTCGTCACATCAGCTGAAAAAACTACCTGGAACGGAAAGCAGAACGCAATCGACGCAGATCATAAGATCAACGCGGATTATGTTGACGACTCGACAAGCACAAACAAATTCGTCACAGCTTCTGACAAGGAAACATGGAATGCGAAGCAGAACGCAATAGACAACAGTCACAAGCTCAGTTCAGATCTCGTTGACGATGCGAACCATACAAACAAGTTTGTAACATCGACCGAAAAGCAGACCTGGAACGCAAAGCAGAATGCAATTGATGCAGATCACAAGCTTTCAAGTTCATTGGTTAGCTTTTCCGAGGCAGAGGCCGCAGCAATTGCATCAGGCATCGACAGCAGCAAGGTCGGTCAGATAAGTACGAACCAAACAAATATTTTGTACGGGTTGAATACCGGTGTTAAGAACATATTGTCATTAAGTGGAGTTCAGACAATCAACGGCATAACATACACTCCACAAGAAGATGGAACTGTAAAAGCAACAGGTACAGCAACAGCAAACGCTGCATATTACCTTAATGACTCTAACAAATACATACCAAACGTTTATGGTGGATACAAGTTTCATGCGTTGTCTAATGGTACTGATAACATTTATGCGTTGGTACAGTATAGCAACGATGGTTCGCAGTGGGCGGCAGAAAATGCACAAAAAACATCCGAAATTACTGTTTCATCAAATTATCCATATGTCAACTTTGTGCTTATGGTTAAGAATGGAACAACGCCTAATCAAACATTTGCACCAATGTTATGTACACCGGAAGCGTGGGCGCAGTCACATGATTTTCAACCATACGCCCTACCAAACTATGATTTGACTTACCTTCAGGCGGAGGATAGGGCGGCACTTGCTGAGGAAATTGATGCTGGGGCGAAGAATAAAGCACCAACAGCAAGTATTGTTAAAACGGTAACTACACCATCATTCACACCAATTATTCCGTGTAGTTTTCCTGCCGGTACTTATCATGTTAAGTTCAATTATACTATGGGTAATATGGGAACGTTCTGCTTAAAGAAAAGCGACGCTTCAACCACATTACTCAATTTACCGACGTTGATACCTACAGGAACGGGAACTTATGAAGCCGATTTTACAATCAATGAAGCGTGCGGTGGTTATAATATTTATGGCGAGAATACAGCAAATCTTTCCAATATTATGATATGTACCAAAGCCGCATTTGGTATGTCGCAGAAGTTTGTGCCGTATCGTCCACCATATGATCAGATGATCCCTCATGTATATTCAGCAACAACAGATTTAAATAATCTTCTGACTACCGGAGTTTATCGAACATCGAATTTAACATCCACACAGCACGCTCCTGAAAATGGTTATTTCACGTTAATAGTGATGCAAATAGACACGTCAACCATTCAGCTTGCCTATAGAACAAATAAACCCGAAATCTTCTATCAGCGTCATTATATCAGCAATACATGGTCATCATGGTATAGATTCACT
>JAFOBC010000251.1 GCA_017382015.1 Clostridia bacterium | reverse complement strand
TTGCAAGAAGAGCATCGGCAAGAGCCTTTGCGTTCTTTACAATCTGCTGCTGATATGCCTTGAACTCCGGCTTGAGTGCCTCACCGAAGCAGACAGCCTTACCTGCGATAACGTGCATAAGAGGACCGCCCTGGCTGCCTGGGAAGATAGCCTTGTCGATTTCCTTTGCGTACTCTTCCTTGCAGAGAATCATACCGCCTCTGGGACCGCGGAGAGTCTTGTGGGTTGTGGTTGTTACAAAATCTGCAAAAGGCACGGGAGAATCGTGACAATCTGCTGCGATAAGACCAGCGATATGAGCCATATCAACCATAAAGAGGCTGCCTGCAAGCTTTGCGATTTTGCTGATACGTCTGAAGTCGATTGTTCTGGGGTATGCGGAAGCACCTGCAACAATAAGCTTGGGCTTAACTTCAAGAGCAAGTCTTTCAAGCTCGTCATAATCAATGAAGCCTTCCTCTGTTACGCCGTAAGGAACGAAATTATAAAGCTTACCGCTGAGGTTTGCGGGTGAGCCGTGTGTCAGGTGACCGCCGCAATCAAGACTCATACCGAGAACTGTATCGCCCGGCTTGAGAAATGCGTTGTAAACAGCGAAATTTGCCTGTGAGCCTGAGTGAGGCTGAACGTTTACATGCTCTGCACCAAAGAGCTGCTTAGCACGCTCAATAGCAATATTTTCAACGATATCGACGCACTCACAGCCGCCGTAGTAACGCTTTGCAGGATAGCCCTCGGCGTACTTGTTTGTGAGCACGCTGCCCATTGCAGCAAGAACTGCGGGAGAAACGATATTTTCAGAAGCGATAAGCTCAATATTGCGCTTCTGGCGAGCAAGCTCGAGGTTCATTGCATCTGCTACCTCGGCATCTGTCTCACGGATAAGGGAAATTGAATCAAGTACTTTTTCAAACATATTATGAATACCTCCGATAAATTAAACATCAAGGTTCTGTACATACTTAGCATTCTTCTCAATAAACTCACGTCTGGGCTCAACCTTATCGCCCATAAGAATTGAGAAGGTTTCGTCTGCCTGAGCGGCATCCTCAAGAGTTACTCTGAACATTGTGCGGTTTGCAGGGTCCATAGTTGTTTCACGAAGCTGGATGGGATCCATCTCACCAAGACCTTTGTAACGCTGAATATCACAGCTGCCGCCCATTTCGGCAATCTTTTCGTCACGCTCTTCGTCGGAGAACGCATACTCTACCTTCTTGCCCTTGCTGATTTTGTAAAGCGGAGGCTGTGCTATATAGACGTAGCCGTTATCGATAAGCGGACGCATATAGCGGAAGAATAAAGTAAGAAGAAGTGTACGGATATGAGCACCGTCGACGTCGGCATCGGCCATGATAATGATTTTGTGATAACGAAGCTTTGTGATATCGAAATCTTCATCAATACCTGTACCCAGAGCAATAACAACGGGAGTCAGCTTTTCGTTGCCGATAACCTTATCGAGTCTTGCCTTTTCAACGTTGAGCATCTTACCCCAGAGAGGAAGAATAGCCTGATAGTTTTTATCTCTGCCTTCCTTTGCAGAGCCGCCCGCAGAATCACCCTCGACGATATACAGCTCGGTGTTTTCGGGGTTTTTATCCGTACAGTCAGCAAGCTTACCGGGAAGTGAGCTTGAATTTGAAAGTGCGGTCTTTCTTGCAGATTCCTTGGCCTTACGCACAGCCTCACGGACACGCGAAGCTTCGCAAGCCTTGGTAAGGAGAGCCTTTGCTACTTGGGGATTCTCCTCAAAATATGTCATAAGCTTATCGGTAACAGTTTTGGAGACGAGCTTTGTCATCTCTGTGTTGCCGAGCTTGCCTTTTGTCTGTCCTTCAAACTGGGCCTCTGTCAGCTTAACGCTGATGATTGCAACCAGACCCTCGCGAACATCTTCGCCGGAAAGGTTCTTATCACCTTCCTTGAGGATGCCGTACTTCTTGCCGTAATCGTTGAAAACCTTGGTAATTGCGGTCTTGAAGCCTGTTTCGTGGGTACCGCCGTCGATTGTACGGACGTTGTTCGCAAAGCTGATAAGAGTTTCGTTATAGCCGTCGTTGTACATAAGTGCGATTTCAGCACTGGAATCGTCACGTACGCTTGAGAAGTGAATGGGAGCAGGCTGTACGGGAGTAAAGCCGCGGCTCTCATTTACATAGTTGACAAACTCGCTCAGACCGCCCTCATAGCAGAACACGCGCTCAACAATATTGTCGGGATCGCGTCTGTCGGTAAAGGTGATGTGAAGACCTGCGTTGAGGAAAGCAGATTCACGGAGTCTGCGCTCGAGAACTTCGAACTCATATACTGTGGTTTCAGTAAATATTTCAGCATCAGCCTTGAAACGGATGAACGTACCTGTAGTTTCGCTTGTGCCGACAATATCAAGGTCGCTCATAATTGCACCGCGCTCGAACTTCTGGCGGTAGATGTTACCGTTACGGGAAACCTCAACCTCAAACCACTCGGAAAGAGCGTTAACAACAGAAGAGCCAACGCCGTGAAGACCGCCGGAAACCTTATAACCGCTTCCGCCGAACTTACCGCCGGCATGGAGTACTGTAAGAACAACAGTAACAGCAGGCATACCCATCTTTTCATTCATATCGACAGGGATACCACGACCGTTATCGCGTACGGTGATAATGTTGTCGGGCTCGATTGATACCTCAATGTGAGTACAGAAGCCCGCAAGAGCCTCGTCGATTGAGTTATCGACAATTTCGTAAACAAGGTGGTGAAGACCGTTGGGGCCTGTAGATCCGATATACATACCGGGTCTCATACGTACAGCCTCAAGCCCTTCAAGAACCTGAATCTGACCGGCGCCGTATTCTTCGCTTACGGCTGTGTCCATCTGTTCAACAGGGCCTATCCCCTCTTCGTTGATTTCGTCTGTGAAAGTTTCGATGTTCTGAACATTTTCCTGATTATCCAAAACTAACTTCCTCCTTTTATTTGTTATCCGTCGGCAGGTCAGCGATTGCTAAGTGTATTCTTGCTTCGCTTCAGGAGAGTTGACGGAGATATAGGTGAGATATAAACTGTTGTGCCGCCGTCGCTGTTGCGGCATACGACAAAAGATTTAGGCAGATCCATACTGACGTTGACTACCCTGCCGGTTTTGGTGGCATTGGCAAGATAATCTCGCGTCGCCTTTGAAACAGTAGTTGCATCAAGGTCGAATATGCCGAGAATTTCTTCAAATGTGATTACTGTGTCTTGTCCGAGGTGCAGGTACATGCGCTCAGCTCCTCTTTACGTTTCTTTTTCTGCTCCGCCTTGCGGATACGCAGTGCTGCAAAAAACTCGGTAAGTAACGCGCCGCATTCTTCCTGCATAAAGCCGCCCTCTATTCTGGGCTTGCTGTTATACGGTAAATCGCAAAGATTTACAACGCTGCCCATTGAGCCGGACTTATAGTCGTATGCGCCGAATACTACGCGTCTTACTCTGGAGTTGATTATAGCGCCCGTGCACATGGGGCAAGGCTCAAGCGTTACGAAAAGCTCACACTCGGCAAGGCGCCACCCGCCAAGTGTATTGCAAGCCATATTGATTGCTTCGATTTCGGCATGAGCAAGCGCGTTTTTGCCTGTTTCGCGACGGTTGAAACCCTCGCCGACAATCACACCGTTGTGTGTTATTACCGCACCGACGGGTACTTCATCGAGAAGTGCCGCCTGCTTTGCAAGCTCAATTGCCCTGAGCATTGATTCGCTGTCTGTCATAATGTTACCTTCCGTCTGATTAAACGATGTTGCTTATAATGTTGCTTACGATGATGAACGCGAAATAAAGCAACACAAGAACCATCGGCACTGTAAAAAAGAAGCCGCGTATTCTCTTGTTTTTACTCAATTCCGAATTATTACGGCGCAGCTTCAAGCCGTAGCTTTTACCGTAAACAACAAGTGCGACAATACCTGCTGCAACAACGCCACCGCATGCAATGTTGTAGAAGATATATCCCAAATCGGGAACGGCATACTCCAGCTCTGTAAAGAACACGGAAAAACCGTTATTGAGTGCGTGGATTATTATACCTACCCACAAACTGCGCGAATAGAGAACCGCACAGCCGATGACTAAACCGGCGCCGAATGCAAAAACTATGTTTGCAGGACGGATGTGAGCAAGAGAAAACAGCACGGACGTTGCAACAACCGCAAAACCGTCGCCATAGCGTCTGAGCGGCTGCATAAGAACACCGCGGAAAACAAATTCCTCAACAAGCGGCGCAACAACTGCGGCGCAGACAAAATCCATAATAACGTCGAGCGCATTGGTTGAAGCCACAGGCTCGGGAGTATAGCCGCCAATGCCGACGGAATCAAAAACCATACCTGCCGCATTTGCAACGTAATTTGAAACAATACAGAAACCGAAACCGGCAACAATGAGCAAAACGGCTTTTCTCAGCGGCAGAGGTGTATGAAAAGGAAGAGCCTTGATATATGACAGCCTGCCTCGTCTTCTGCTGTAGAGGTAAAAAGGAAGGCCGAGCGAAAAGATTGTGAAGATAAGAGCGCTCGAAGCATACTGGAAAGCAGGATTATTCAGGTACGCATCCTCAAGACCGAACCACCTGAAAAAGACGTATAAAACCTCCTGCAAAGCAAAGTAACCTAAAAAACAAAGACCTGCAAAGAAGCTGTGCTTGCGAAGCGAACGGTA
>JAFOBC010000250.1 GCA_017382015.1 Clostridia bacterium | reverse complement strand
TCGTCTGAGTACATTTCAAGAAGCTCCTCTTCGATTTCCATACACTTCTGTGCACGGCTCTTCTCGCTCTTGAGAAGGTACTCGAGCTTTGCGTTACGGCAGTAGTAATACTGAAGGTATGATGAGGGAAGAGCGTGGATAGCAGCAAGAGTCTCAAGTGAGAAGCCGTCATCCTTGATGTTAGCCATAACCTTGGGAGAGAAGCCGTTTGCGATAAGCTCGTCAATCTTCTCTTCGCCGTCAACCTTAACGGATGTCATCCAGCTAAGGTGGTTGAGACCGACGTATTTGATTTCTGCATCGTCGCCTACGATTTCCTTTGTATCGTCGAGCATATCAATCGGAACGTTGCAAAGACCGATACACTTAACATTTGTGTTGTTGAGAACGTACTCTGTAACGATACCTGAGGGATTTGTGAAATTGATAAGCCATGCATCGGGGCAGATTTCTTCAATCTTGTTACAGATATTCTTCATAACGGGGATTGTACGAAGAGCCTTGAAGAAGCCGCCGATACCTGTTGTTTCCTGACCGATAAGGCCGTACTTGAGCGGAATTGTTTCGTCAAGATGTCTGCAGGGGAGCTTACCTACACGAATCTGTGTAACAACGAAATCTGCACCCTGAAGTGCTACGTCAAGGTCGTCTGTGAGAACTGTTTCGCAGTCGATTCCTGCAGCCTTGAGCATACGGATACAGAGGTTGCCGACAATGTTTCTCTTGCGGTCATCAATATCCATAAAGGAGATTTTCTTGAGCTTGAGTGAATCCCTTGCCTGAAGGAAACCGTCAACAAGCTCGGGGCAATATGTACTGCCTGAACCGATAACGCAAACATTAATTTCTTTCATAATTATATTATACCTCCACATTTAATACTAAATTAATTAAAATCCGTGCGCGTTGATTAAATCGGGTTGCAATTATCAGCGAGAGAGTTTTTTGTCAGAGACAGTCCGAAAGCACAGGTAATACTTTGTGTATTGCCGAGCATTTCGGGCTGTTTATGGCGGAAAAATATCCGCTGATAATTGTGACTGAGATTTAATTAGCGGGCGCAAAATCCTGAAGAATCCAGTTGATGCAACCGAATACGGGAGCAGCTGTGAGCTTCTTGAAGCAGAGCTTCTTCTCTGTGAGCTTGCCTGCTTTTTCAATCATAAGGTCAACATACTTTGCGCTGGGGAGCTTTGTGTGGATTGAACCTGCGAGAACAACCTCAACCTCATCGTCAAAATCGAGCTGATTTGCGTGAGCAGCAATGAGGTATGCACCTCTGTCTGCAAGCGCCTCAACAGCCTTCATAACGGGCTTATCGCCCATATTTGCAGCTTCAAAGAAGAAATCAAGCAAACGCATAACAAAGCGTGACATCTGCTCCTCATCCTCATACATTGCAACAGTACCGAGGAACTCTTCCTTTGACTTGACGTCGAACTCTTTGAAGAACATATCAGTCATAGCTGTCTTTTCGATGTTCAGCATTACGTCATCATAAATGATGCGGTATGCTGTGATAGCAATCTGATGACCGCCGCCGATATCGCCGGAAAACTCGCCGAGACCTGCAAGCTGACGCATAACGCCCTTGCGGTCGATTGCGTTACAGCACATACCTGTGCCCATATTGTAGCCGATTGCGGCACCTGTTTCGCTGCCTGCCTTAACGCCGAGGAAGCCGTCATTATAAATCTCAAAATTCTTAAGACCCTTTGCCTCAAGCTTTTCGCACATAATATCGTGCTGGTAGGGGTGGTCGATACCTGCAAGACCCATAAGTGTGAAGCTTACGTCATCAAGAGCAATGCCGTGCTTTTCAACAAGGGCTGTGATACCGCCCCAGATAATTTCGCTTGCCTCATCAAAAGAGCCTTCCATATTCTCGTGGTTACTGCCGGGGGTCTTTACTTCGTCAAGTGTTTCCTTATTCTCGTTAAAGAGTGTGTAGACGGTCTTTGTGCCGCCTCCGTCAACACCTATGTAATACATAATTTATATCTCCCTTTCTGTATCAGCACTTATTCGGCTGTTTCTTCTTTGGTTTCTTCTTTTATGTCGTAGAATTCGGGGCAAACCTCATCAAGGCAGTATCTGCCTCTGCGGTAAGGCTCTCTGTCAATCCACATACCGTTTGTGAAATCGGGGAAAGCAATCGGATGGCTGCCCATTGAAATTGACTGCTCGGAAAGGCAGGTTACTGCCATCCATGCTGCTGTGTCGTAAACGTCAATCGGGGGCTTTGTATCGTTCAGTGCCGCCTCAGCAAAAGCAGAAAGAACAAGGAAGTCCATACCGCCGTGGCCTGCCTCGTGAACACCGCGCTGGAAATATTCCTTCCACAGCGGATGCTCAAACTCCTCGATATAAGGCTCAACACGCTCAAACTCGTGCTGAGGTGAACGGCCCTCGATATAAATCTGGTTATCATCCTCTGTGTACATACCCTTTGTGCCGTCAATACGGTAACCTCTTGAGTAAGGTCTGGGCAGTGAGCACTCGTGTGTGAGAAGGATTGTCTCGCCATGAGCACACTTGATCATTGTGGTAACAACGTCACCGAGTGTGAAATCGTAGCCGAAGAGGTCGTAATCCTCACCCTTGTTGTCCTTAATCCACTGGTTAAGGCCTCTTGCCTTGCTGGACATTGAAACAACAGATACCATTCTGTTGCCTCTGTTGATGTCAAGAAGCTTGCAGATCGGGCCGAGCTGATGAGTCGGATAAACCTCACCGTCACGGTTCATAAAGTTGTAAAGTCTGCCGTGGCGGTTCTCTCTGCCGAGGACAATCTCATCACGAAGGTCGTGCTGATATGCGCCCTGTGTATGTACAACCTCGCCGAAAAGACCCTGACGCTTCATATTGAACAGAGCCATCTCAAAGCGATCGTAACAGCAGTTTTCGAGAAGCATACAGAACTTGCCTGTTTCTTCGCTTGTGCGTACAAGCTCCCAGCACTCCTCAATGCTTGCTGCACCGCCAACCTCCATACCGACGTGCTTGCCTGCTTTCATACAGTCGACTGCGATACGGGAGTGGGTAATCCAGGTTGTAGAAATCATAACAGCGCCGATATCCTCACGCTTTATCATCTCTTTATAATCTGTGTAGCCATCGGGTCTGAAGCCATGCTCCTCGTCGAAGCGTCTGATCATATCGTCAACTCTGTCCTGATAAAGGTCACAGACAGCGACAATCTCAACGCCCTCAACGTGCTGAAGCTCGAGAGCCATACCCGAACCTCTTCCGCTGACACCGATAACGGCAAACTTGATTTTTTCTGACATTTCTTGTTCCTCCGAGAATTACTTGAAAATTTTTCGAAAGCTCTTTCTGAATTTGTTCAGATAGAGCATTATAAACTTGGTTAACATTATATCGTAAGCCACGAAGACGGCATTGGCAACAACAAGCAGAATCAGTATTCCGTACTTGCCCAAACCACCCATATCGTCAAACGGTATTCCGAGCACATATGTTGAAAACAGGTAGCCCGCAACAGCCGCCGCATTAAAAATCAACAGCTTGATAATCCACTCTACCACATTCGGAAGGTGTTTTTCAAGGG
>JAFOBC010000249.1 GCA_017382015.1 Clostridia bacterium | reverse complement strand
TGAAAGGCGTCTGCCACGCCGAGCCTGAGTACGATATGCTTAAGGGTGCCAACATCGGTTGGATACGCGATGATATCCCCTTTGCATTCAACAAAGACGGATCTCTTTCCCAGAGCTACATCAACTGGAAAGCAGAAACCAAAGCCTATGCTGACAACGGCATTAAGGTAATGGCAATTACACCCTACCCCGAGGACTTTATCGAATACGGACTTGACCCCAGAGACCCAGCAAACAAAGAAGCAATTCAGGATATCGCCAGATTCTATCTCAACGACCTTAAAGATATTGTCGGCGCATTCCAGATTACAAACGAAATGGGTATCGACCGTTTTACTCTGCCTCTTACTCTTGAAGAAGCCGCATATTTTATCGGTATTCAGCTTGAGGCAATGTACCCTGACAGAGGCGATATCATAATCGGCTACAATCTCGGTGGACTTGCTATCCTTCAGCTTCCCGGTCTTATGAAGGAGTACCATCAGTATTGCGACTACGTCGGTCTTGATATGTATCTCGGCTGTTTTGAGCCTGTACTCAAAAATCCGAACCAGTACATAACCATCCTCAATTTTGTCAGAAGAATTACTGGCAAACCTATCATTATGTGTGAATTCGGCTACATCGGACTCGGCGAGCCTAAGACAAAAGAAGAAAAGCAAGCAATCCTTGAAGGCTACGGATTCAGCAGTGAAAAAGAAGCCAGAGAACATATTGACGAATTTATAGCAAACCTTCCTCCCGACCTTGCTGACGAGTTTGACAAATACGCAGACCAGACGCCCGAATACAGAGCAAACCAGATGTTTGACGGTGAATATTCTAACCACCTGTACAGAGAGCTCCCCGAAGGCTACGGCCTCTACGGTTTTCCCCACACACCTGAAGGACAGGCAGAATTCTTCTCATACATTATCCCTAAAATCAGAGACCTCGACTATGTTGTAGGCTCATTCATCTACTGTTGGGAAGACAGCGGCGACTGTTATGTTTGCGGACAGACCGATTGCCCTGTAGAAACAAAATGGGGATTGGTTGACGGCGAAGGCAATCCGAAGCCCTCATATTACGCAGTTAAAGAAGCTTTTGCCGACTGATACACAAACTAAAAACCCGTACAGGCTAATCGCCTGTACGGGTTGAATTTTGGCTTTATTTATCGCTAACCATATCAGCCATCTTACCGCATTTTTTCCAGATTATATCGGCTTTAGCACACCATTTTTCAAAGCCGGCAGGAGTTGTCGGAAACTTTTTATAGTGACCCGAAATCTTGCCGCCGTTTATAACCGCCTTAAGCAGAGCAATTATCGTTGAGATACGAAGCTTGCCCGTCACAATACCCTTGATAAATCGGTAAGCCATTGTGAGGATTTCGCCTATTGTAAACTTAGGCATTCCGCCCTCACCCATTGCAATGAAATTCTTCGTGCTGAAAATAAGGTCATTCGCGAAGAAATACTCATTTTCTTCCGCACTTGAAGCCACCGCACCAATAAGAACTGCCATCTGATTAGCAAAATCAGCGCCTTGCGCATCAATGTAATTTTTATTTATCATCCAGAGATTATCTCGGCTGAGCTCTTTCCCCTCCTTGATAAGAGGAATAATTGTACTGAGCGCAACATCCATCTGCACCATTGCAGAAGTTACGCCTTCACCGCACGAAGGTTTTGTAATGCAAGCCGCATCGCCAAGAGCAATAAATGAATCCGCAACAAGCGAATAAGGTGGTCTGCGATAAGGAGTAAAACCACGCTCAAAGTAATTGATTTTATGCGGTGTAAGCTCAACAGCAGACTCAAACTCTTTATAAACTTTTTCACACATATCAAAACTGAGGTTAGCACCGATACCGAGAATCGCGCCGTTAGGATCATGCTGAGGTGCTTCCCAAGTTTTATAGAAAGGCCATGAGCGAAGATTGATTTTATCATCGGGATTAGTGAAGCTTATGTAGCGAAGGACGACATAGAACATATCGGTCGGGTCAATCTCAAAAGTTTCAACGCCGTAATTTTCAGGAAGACTGCGTCTTACAACAGACGGTATACCTGAGCAATCAGCAACGAGCTTTGCTTTAATATCGATTTCTTCACCGTCTCTGACACATTTTACACCTGTAATTCTGCCATTCTCATAGATACAGGATTTAAATGCTGTTTCATATGCTATTTCCGCGCCTGCATCCTGCGCCCAACGGTTGAGTCTGAGCGTATAATCATGCATATGCATACCGACAACTTTACCGGGAGAGAACTTAGGATGGTTGCCAAACGCAGAACAGACGTGAGTGCTGTCAAATTCAAATGCATAGTCCTCGCCCTTAACAGGCCACGGAATACCGAACTTATCAAAATCTTCTCTGCCAACGTGGAAAATATCGTACTTTGTACCTATTTTCTCAATAGGCTTTGAGTCAATTACAAGTACGCTTATTCCCTCATTTGCAAGCTTATTGGCAAAGTAGCTGCCCGCAGTAGCGGCACCGACTATAACAACATCATAACAATTTTTCATTCTGCATTTCTCCCCACATAGTCTAACAAAAGTCTATCATAACAAATAAAAAATTTCAATAGATTGACTAAATATAACCAATAGTGATAAAATGAAACTGCAAATCAAACGGAGGTATGGTTATGTCCAGAAAGGTTGTTTCTTTTTTACTGTTAGCTTCATTGATTATGGGTGTTTTTTCAGTTTCCGTCGGTGCAGAAACAGACGACGCCAGACTTTATTCAGTTTACGGCAACGGTATGCTTTTTGAGCAGAACAAAGCTGCAATATTTGCAGGCGAAGGCAACCCCGACAGCATAATAAAAGTTCAGCTGCTCAACGCAAACTACTGGCCTGTCAGAACAGGTTCATCACGCGTAAATTCTGACGGTACTTTTGAAGTATCTTTCGTTGCTCCTGCAGGAAGCTATGAAGAATATACCGTTGAACTCACTCAGGACGGCGATTTATTCGCTAAACTCGATGGTGTTGTCTTCGGTGAGCTGTGGCTTGCAAGCGGACAGAGCAATATGCAGTTCCCACTCGGCCAATCAGTAGCAGGACTTGAAATGATGAACATCAACAAAAAGCTCAGCAAGTGGCTGAGAGTTTGTATGGAGCCTGCCTACCCTACTTATAACGGCACCAACACCATACCTGTTGACCCACAGAATGACATTATAGGAGTAACTTGGATAAACGGCGAAGATTATGCAGTATATAATATGAGCGCTGTAGCATACTTCTTCGCAGAAGAGCTTATGAATGAGCTGAATGTGCCTGTCGGTATCATTAACTCTTCTCTCGGCGGCTCAAGCATCAGGAGTTGGCTCTCCAGAGAAGCAATTGATTCCGACAATGTTCTGAAAGAAAAGTTCATTAACGGCGGACTTTACATAAACAGATCCGACTGGAATGAAAGCCAGGCAGATATATACCTTGATATGACAGCAAATTATAATCTGCGCACACACGCATACAGAAACTTCCGACCTTCAGGACTTATCTGGTATCAGGGTGAAACTGATCTGATTTATCGTATAGGCACCGACGTGTACGCCCACAGCTTTGATGCGCTGCAGCAGATGTACACCGATATGTTTGATTACGGCGAAGAATATTTCCCGATAGTATACACACAAATTGCACCGTTTGATTACGGTGAACACGCATTGTCTGATTGGAACTTCAACTACACTCAGATGCAGTCAATTCTGCCTGAAAGCCGCGCAATGGTAACAATCTACGACTTGCCTCTCACCTATCCGGAATCTGCCGGAGTGATTCATCCCTCAACCAAACAACCGGTTGGCGAACGAATGGCAAAAGCAGCACTGGGTATGGTATACGGCAAAAATAAAACCTATACAGCTGCAACTGTTAAAAACTACGAAATCAAAAACTCAAGCATTTATGTAACACTTAATAACGTCGGCGATGGTATTAAATCAGACGACAGCTTTTTAAACGGATTTGCAATAAGCGCAGATGACGGAATATATGTTCAGGCACAGGCTGAAATTATCGACACAAACACCGTAAGAATATGGAACGATGATATACAGCGACCTGCAAGCGCAAGCTATGCTTGCTGTACACTAAACACATATTCCAGCCTTTACACAACAGTTGACGGCGAGAAATTCATACCCGTCAGTCCGTTTGTAACCAAAGTAATCCCTGACGCTGTATACTGGACGGATAAAACGTGGGCAGAGTGTGAAACAGATAAAGCGTGGCATCTTCTACCCGACCCTCACAGCGCTGAATTTGATACCTGGAAAGCAGAAGGAGCCGAGACAGAGCTCACAAACAGCAGTGCTTACAGCGGCGAAAAGGGACTTAATATAACTGCAACAAACAAAAATTTCACAGTAAAACCCGTACAGCTTTACACGATTGATGAAGGCCCAAAACCTTTCTCAGATACTGAAACAAACTGGAGCAACTACGGTAAAATCAGTTTTATGGCACGAAATAACAGTGCAACTGATATTACACTTAACGCCGTAAGAATATATGCCGATGCATACAGATGGTATTCCCCTGCAATCAGCGGAACAAAAGACAGTTCATATGTATTGCCGGCTGATGGTGAATGGCACGAAATTACTCTTGATCTTGATTCACTCTATCTGTTCGGTAATGAATGCGGCTTCACCTATGCAAACGAAAAGCTTACATACACATTTAAATTCGAGCTTGCTTTTTCATCTCCTGAAAGCAATGCTAATCTGAGCATTGATCAGTTCAGATTCGGCGCTTCAGATGCTGAAGCCGGCACAAGATATGAAGCAGATATGAGTGAAGCAGATAATATTTTTGAGGTTATAAGCGCAATGTTCACGGCATTAATCGGATTCTTCGCAAATATGTTCAGATAAACAAAACGCACATGAAAAGCCGCCTATCAAAAGATAGGCGGCTGATTTTTTGCACAAATATTTAATTAGAGAGAAATCTCCATTGCGCAGTTATAAAGATCCTTATCGATTGTCTTTGACATATCAAGAGCCTCGTTGATGTCATGGTCTGTGATTGTTTCGCCATGCATAACAACAACACGGTTGCTCTCACCCTCGTGAAGAAGATGAACCGCCTTATGACCCATCTGGCTTGCAACAACACGGTCACGAACTGAGGGAGAACCGCCACGCTGGATATGACCAAGAACGATTGAACGGGTTTCAACAGCAGTTTCAGCTTCAATTTTCTTAGCAATCTCTTCAACAGTAATGCCATCGCGCATACGAACACCCTCAGCAACCATTACGATGAAATGGTGCTTACCTGTTGCTGCTGTGCGCTTAATCTTCTCGATAACGTTCTTGTCGATATCATAAGGAATTTCGGGAATTACGATTGCTGTTGCACCGACAGCAATACCTGCGTTGAGTGTGAGATAGCCTGCGCGTGCACCCATAACCTCAACAACCATACAGCGGCTGTGGCTTTCGATTGTATCACGAAGTCTGTCAACAAGTGCCTGAATTGTATTGAGGCATGTATCAAAGCCGATTGTGTAGTCTGTGCAAACGATATCATTATCGATTGTGCCGGGAATTGCTATACAAGGAAGGCCAAAGTTGGAAAGATCGCGTGCGCCACGGAATGAACCGTCGCCGCCGATAACTACAAGACCTTCAATGCCCGCCGCCTTAGCATTCTGTACAGCCTGACGTACAACTTCTTCTTTCTTAAATTCGGGGCAACGTGCGGTATAAAGCTTTGTACCGCCGCGATGAATGATATCGCAGACACCACGCATATCGTAGGGAACGAATTTTTCCTCAAGAAGACCCTTGTAACCGTATTGAACACCCACTACCTCCATATCGAGGTAACGAGCTGTACGTATAACAGCACGGACTGCCGCGTTCATACCGGGGGCATCGCCGCCACTTGTTAAAACACCGATTTTCTTCATAACCTAATCTCTCCTATGTCTAATACTGAAAATCATTTCCTATATGATACACTAAATTAAAATTATGTCAAGCCATTTTCAACAACTTTCACTGAAAAACGACATTTCCTGAACCAAGAATGTGCTTTAGCTCATTAAGCAGCGGGTCATTTATGTCAACATAAAAAGCCTGCGGTGAATACTTTTTGCTATCATTATAGTAAAAGTAAACAGGTGTGTTACCGTCAAAGATACTCAAAAGGTTGCGAACACGCTGTTCAGAGCTTGTACCTTCGCAATCGAACCTCAAGAAAAGACCGTGCTTAACCTTACCGCGCGGCTGTTGTTTTTCTGCAACCGGGACCTCCTTGGGACAAGGTACTATACCTTCGCAGACCAGACTCGGCTCTTTATCTTCGCGCAAGCTGAGTCTTCCCTTAATCAGCACGATATTTCCGACAATAAGCAAACTGCGGCTATCAGCAACGGTTTTCGGGAACAGTAGCGACTCAATATTACCTGTTGTGTCTTCAACCGTAACAAAAGCCATTTCCGTGTTGTTACGTGTAACTTTTTTCTTAATTGAGGTTATTATGCCCAAAACTGCAACTTTTGCATTATCTTCATAGCTGTCGGAATCAACAAGATCAAAAATCTCAACACAGCCAAGCTTTGCAGCGTGCTGTCTGTGGCCTGCCATAGGATGTCCGCTCACATAGAAACCAACAACTTCTTTCTCACGAAGAAGCTTTTCATCCTGTGGAAGCTCTTCGGCATTCGGGATATCGGGACCTGCATTATTTTCTTCCCCAAGAAGTGTAAAAAAATTCATCTGACCGCTCAAAGTACCATTTCTGTCAGATTCAAGTTCAGAAAGAACCGCAGGCAACATAATAAGCATTTGTCTTCTGTTGAGCCCCAAGCTATCCAAAGCACCGCTGTAAATCAGACTTTCAACAGCACGTCGGTTGAAGTTGCGACCATAAACACGCTTACAAAAGCTATAAAAGCTCTCAAACCTGCCGTTTTTTTCACGTTCATCAACAATAGCAGCTATAAGTGACCTGCCAAGATTTTTTATAGCAAGCAAGCCGAAAAGAATTTTACCGTCTTTTGAAACAAATCCCTCATAACTGGAATTCACATCAGGCGCCTGAACTTTGATTCCGAGCCGCTCACACTCATTAATGTAGTTACTTACCTTTGCCGTCTGATCAAGCACACTTGTAAGCAGAGCCGCCATAAACTGCGCAGGATAATGGCATTTGAGCCATGCCGTACGGTAAGCTACAAGCGAATAAGCCGCCGCGTGCGACTTATTGAATGCATAAGATGCAAAAGATGACATATCTTCAAAAATTGAGTTTGCAGCAGAGTTACTGATACCGTTTTTAGCAGCACCCTCAATAAAGGTCACTCTCTCTTTTTCCATAACGTCATGCTTCTTTTTAGACATAGCACGGCGCACAACATCAGCTCTGCCGTAGGAATAACCTGCAAGCTCTCTGAAAACCTGCATAACCTGCTCTTGATAAATCAGACAGCCATGCGTAACCGAAAGTATCGATTTAAGCTTGTCCGCTTTATAAGCAGTTTTTTCCGGATTCTTCCTGTTTTGAATATATGTGTCAATGGAATCCATAGGTCCAGGTCGATAAAGAGAAATTACAGCAATTAAATCCTCAAGATTTTCGGGCTTTATTCTTGCAAGAACCGAACGCATACCGGCAGATTCAAACTGAAAGACACCGAAAGTCTGACCCGAGGAAAATATTTCGTAGGTATCAGGGTCATCAAGCGGTATTTCTTCAATATCAAACGAAGAGTTTATTTCCCGTACAGCCTTTTCGGCATCGGAAATAACCGTTAAAGTTTTAAGACCGAGGAAATCCATTTTGAGCAGGCCCAATTCTTCCAGCGAAGTCATTGTATACTGAGTAACAACAAACTCATCGCTGAGCGCAAGCGGCACATAATCTTTGACCGGATCGCGCGTGATAACGACACCTGCAGCATGTTTTGACGCATGGCGCGGCATACCCTCTATCTGCATGGAATTGTCTATCAATTCTCTGACAGTTTCATCGTTTTCATATCTAGAGCGAAGCTCCGCAGAACGCGCAAGTGCTTTTTCAAGAGTTACGCCTAATTCAAAGGGAATCAATTTGGCTACAGAATCAACAGTAGCATAAGGCAACCCCATTACCCTGCCTACATCGCGCACTGCAGCCTTTGCGGCAAGTGTACCGAATGTTACAATTTGCGAAACGTGGTCAGAGCCGTATTTTGATATAACGTAATCTATAACCTCGTGTCTTCTCTCGTAACAAAAGTCAATATCAAAATCGGGCATACTTACCCTTTCAGGATTAAGGAAGCGCTCAAAAAGAAGATTATATTTCATCGGGTCTATGCCCGTAATACCTATGCAATACGCGGCTATACTGCCGGCGCCCGATCCTCTGCCCGGGCCTACTGGAATCCCCTGACTTTTTGCATATCGAACGAAGTCGTGAACTATAAGGTAATAATCCGTATACCCCATCGTATTTATAACGTTAAGCTCATAATCGAGCCGCTCACGGTATTCTGCCGGAGCATCATTGCCGTAACGACTCTCAAACCCTTCGCGGCACATACGTGCAAAATATTCAAAATGATCCTCATTGTCGGGTGTATCAAAATTCGGAAGTTTTGTGTTACCGAATTCTATGCCCAGATTACAACGTTCAGCAATACGTGCAGTATTATCTATAGCCTCGGGAGCATCTGCAAAAAGCATTCTCATTTCATCTTCGCTTTTCAGATAAAACTCGTCAGCCTCAAATTCAATACCCGTGTTTTCACCAAGGATGTGGTTAGTCTGTATGCAGATAAGAATCTGCTGAATCTTAGAATCCTCCTTGCGGACATAATGTACGTCATTTGTCGCAACAAGGCCAATTCCCGTCTCTTTTGAAAGACGTTTAAGCAAAGGAAGAACTCTGAGTTCTTCCTCTATTCCGTGATTCTGAATTTCAATAAAGAAATTGTCTTTTCCAAAAGTCTCCGCATACCAATCGGCTGTTTGCTTTGCCGAGTCATAATCGCCCCTGAGAAGCGCCTGCGGTATTTCACCCGCAAGGCAGGCTGAGAGCGCAATGATACCTTCGTGGTGTTTTTCGAGAAGATCACGGTCCACTCTCGGTTTTGTGTAAAAGCCCTGAGTCCAGGCATCAGAAACTATTTTGACCAGATTACTGTAGCCGATATCATTTTCCGCAAGCAGAACCAGATGATATCTTTCATTATCTATACCGTGGACTTTATCAAAACGCGTTCTGGCAGCTACGTAAACTTCACAACCTATAATGGGCTTTATTCCTTGTGCAACAGCTTCCTTATAGAAGTTAATTGCACCGAACATAACTCCGTGGTCGGTAATGGCAAGGCTTGTCTGACCCATACTTTTTGCCGCAGCAATAAGCGGCTTGATGCGACATGCGCCGTCAAGCAAGCTGAACTCACTATGAAGATGCAGATGAGTAAAACCTGACACAGCCAAGCACTCCCTTCCTGAAGAATATGTTTAAAAATCAGAGTTTGCAATGCTTACAATCTTGTTAAGTCTGTGATGAACTCCTGAACGTGAAAGACTGACAGAAAGCAAGCTTCCCAGCTCTTTAAGACTGGCTTCGGGATATTCTTCCCTTAGACGCGCAAGTTCTTGCAGCTCTTCGCTCAGCTCATCAAATCTGCCGCTTTCCCTAAGCTTACGTATCGCCTCTCGCTGCTCAGATGCTGCCGCAACCGAACGATCAATATTAGCTGTCTCAAAATTGACCTTTCTGTTGATCTTGTTGCGTACATCCTTTTCTATTTTAATCTCCATAATCTCAAAAGCACTCTTCTGAGCACCGATTGTCATAAGAAGATCCTCAATAACTTCACTTTTCTTGATGTAGATAACATAACTGCTTCTGCGCTTAACCATTTTTGGTGTAACGTTCAGCTCCTGTACAAGATTGAGCAGATCATCTGCAAGGTGAAGATACGGCAGAAGGAATTCAAGCTGGTAGCTCTTCCGAGGGCTGGTCAGGGTTGCACATCCCAAAAACACACCTCTCACAAAAGCTGCGTGACAGCAATCATCCGAAATATTAGCTCTGTTGATACGCACGTTGATATTATTTTCGGAAATACCAAATGCAGAAAGCACCTTCAGCCTGTCCTCCTTACGTGAAACCGAAACGGAATATTTACCCGAATCAGAAACCTTTATCGGTGGCTGAACGCCGATAATATCGCCTACAGCGCGTGCATATAACAACGCTGTACCTTCGTGCTCCGTAACAATCATCATAGATGAAGAACTGAAAGACCTGCCGCACAGCAACAGTCCGTAGGACATTGCGTGGTAACAGCAGGCCGACATATCAGCTGAAATCAAACATATTTCATCCTTAGCTTTGGATGCAAAGGACTTTTTTAAAGCTTCATTACTCATAAAATTACCCGATATATTTAACTTCCATTTCAAGCTTTACGCCTGTTTCGTCGAACACCTTTTCGCTGACGATTCTTCCAAGCTCCATAATTTCTGCCGTTGTGGCACCACCTTTGTTGACAACAAATCCGGCATGCTTTTCGCTGACCTGAGCACCGCCTACAGAAAATCCCTTCAGACCACACTGCTCAATAAGTGCACCGGCAAAATATCCCTCAGGGCGCTTGAAAAAGCTGCCTGCACTCGGCAGATCAAGAGGTTGCTTATCAACGCGGCGTGAAAGGATATCCTTCATCTTTGCGCTAATTTCCGCCTTGTCACACTTCTGAAGTTTGACAGTAATACCGGTAATGACAAAATACTTATCAGTATATGCACTGCGGCGATATGATAAGCCAAGCTGATCTCCCGTTAATCTTCCGGGATTACCGGAATAATCAAGATGATTACACGAAACAAGAACATCCTTCATTTCACCGCCGTATGCACCTGCATTCATATATGCAGCACCGCCTGCCGAACCCGGGATGCCGTAAGCAAACTCAAGGCCCGCCAGCGAATTCTCAAGAGCGAAATTACAAAGCGTAGCAAGCTTTGTACCGGCTGTACAAAAAATCATATCGTCATTAAGAAGACGTATATCGTCAAAATTTGACGCAAGACGCACAGAAACACCCCTTATGCCGTCATCGGACACAAGAAGGTTAGAGCCATTGCCAAAAATAAAAGGTCTGATTTCTTCATCACAGCAAAGGCTCAGCACCCTGCGAAGCTCAGGCTCATTTTTAGGCAAAACAAGAACATCGGCAGGGCCGCCTGTTCTGAACGATGTATATTCTGACATAGGCGCGTTAAGGCGGAACTCAATGCCCGCCTTTTCCGCACCCGAAATTACTTTTTCGGTATTGTTCATAACTGAATTAACCTTTGTGATTATTTATCGAGAAGAGCTGCGCCGATAATACCTGCATCGTTACCGAGAACAGCACAGCAAAGCTCAGTCTGATTGTCTGAATAGATGCTGTATCTGCCACGGCTTACATGTTTACGCAGCGGAACAAGGAGATTATCTTTTTCGTGGCTGATACCACCGCCGATACAGATAACATCGGGCTGAAGAGCATTGATAACGTTTACAAGACCAACAGCGATATAACGGATGTAATTATCTACAACCATTTTACCTGTTGCATCACCTTTACGCATTGCATCGAATGCCGTTCTGCCGCTGACTCTTGCAATATTGTTGTCAACAAGCTCCCACATTATGCTGTCAACATCCTTCTTCATTGCATCCTTCGTCTGTGCAATGAGAGCTGTAGCGGAAGCATATCTCTCCCAGCAGCCGCGTCTGCCGCAATTGCACTGCTCACCGTCCATAGCGATAACCATATGGCCAAATTCGCCCGCTGCATAGTTACAACCGTTAACAAGCTTGCCATCGATAACTATACCGCTGCCGACACCCGTGCCGAGTGTGATGGCAACAAAGCTGTTCTTGTCCTTACCTGCGCCTGCGAGAGCTTCGCCAAGAGCTGCACAGTTGGCATCGTTATCGATATAAATCTTATCGATGCCGAGGCTTGCGGAAAGAAGAGCCTTTGCGGGAACGTGGTCAAAAGCAAGGTTGTTTGCATAGTCGATCATACCAAGCTCTTTGTTGACAGAACCGGGAGTACCGATACCGATTGACTCGATATCAAAAAGTCTGAGGTTAGCATCCTCAACAGCCATTTTTACAGCTGTCGCAATATCGTCAAAAATCAACTTTGCATCACGGGGAGCATTAGTCTTCATCTTACCTCTTCCGATGATGTTGAAGTTGTCATCAACTACGCCAACGGCAATATTTGTGCCGCCAAGATCTACACCTACTCTGTACATTTTAAAAATCCTCCAAATTGTTTGTTTTATTAATCAGGCATCGTGCCATATTTTCATTTCTTCGGGTTTGGGTGAAATATCCTCATCCATACCAAGACCGTGAAGCAGTTCACGAGCAGCATTGTAGCCGAGCTTACGCTGTCTGTTATTCATAGCGGCGGCCTCAATGATGATAGAAAGATTTCGTCCCGGACGCACCGGAACAACCGTACTGGGAACGTTTATGCCAAGTATTTCGGTATACTGCGTTTCAAGACCAAGCCTGTCATACGCTTTCTCAACATCCCAATGCTCAAGCTCAACAACCATATCGATTTTTTCGGTGAGCTTGACAGAACCCATACCGAAAAGCCTGCGTGCATTGATGATGCCGACACCTCTTACCTCAATAAAGTGACGGATATTATCGGGAGCCGAACCGACCAGTGTGCGTGATGATACCTTGCGAATTTCTACGGCATCGTCGGCAATAAGTCTGTGTCCCCTTTTGATAAGCTCGAGTGCTGTTTCGCTCTTACCTACGCCGCTGTCACCGAGGATAAGAACACCTTCACCGTATACTTCAACAAGAACGCCGTGGCGCGTGATACGGGGAGCGAGCTCAACGCCGAGGAAAGATATCAGCGTAGACATACAGCCTGACGTTGAATCTTTTGTAGTCAGTACAGGCACGCCGTACTTCTGAGCAAGAGGAAGAAACTCCTCAGGCAGCTCAAGTGAGCGTGTTGCAATGCAGACAACCGGTTTGTGCGAGAGATAAAAATCAATACGCTCGGCACGAAGCTCATCAGACATACCGTGCATATACTCAATCTCTGTAAGACCGAGAAACTGCACTCTGCCCGGGTCGAAATAATCGTCATAGCCGGAAAGAATAAGACCGGGACGGATTACCTCTTGCATAGTGAGCATTATCTCGGCAGGGTCTTTCGGTGTGTACAGGACTGAAAAAGAGTGAACGTCAATTACCTTTTGCAGTGAAACGGAATACTTGGAAGCCATACCTATACCCTTCCCTTCAAATAATATTTGGGAATATTATAGATAAACGCAACGCAAACTTCAAGTGATTATTAAAATTTTTTTACAAATCACGCGTTATTTTTATATTTTTTCCTTGTAGCGATGCCGCCTCTTATGTGGCGTTGAGCTTTGTTAATATCGAGCACATCACGTACCTGGTTGTAAAGCAACGGATCAAGATACTGAAGCCGCCGCGAAACGTCGGTATGCACAGTTGATTTACTCACTCCGAATTGCTTGGCGGCAGCCCGCACGGTTGCGCTGTTTTCTACTATGTATCTGCCCAGTTCAACCGCTCTTTCTTCTACAACAAACTGCAAAACAAAAACCTCCCAAAATCATATCGCTAATTGATATGAAGGGAGGTTTGAATTTATGCTTGACTTGTCCCGAAGTCAGTTTTCAAAAAAATCAGCTTCAAGCATTGCGCAAAGGCAATGATAAACAGGAAGAGTAAGCTCCTGTATCTTAAAAGTTTCGGTTTCCGGAAGCTTTATGCAAACATCACACTTTTCGCTCATCTTACTATCCTTACTGCCGGTTATGCCGACGCTGACAACGCCTTTTGCCCCCGCTGCTCTGACAGCATTGACAACGCTTGCCGAATTACCCGAAGTGCTGAGTGCAATAAGCACATCCCCTGCATTACCTAAGCCGTAGACCTGCTGAGCATAGGCGTAATCAAAATCAAGATCGTTTGAAAAAGCAGTAAGCAACGCCGAATGAGAATCGAGAGAAACCGCAGGAAGCGCATCCTGAAGATGCATAAGAATTTCATCATCGCCGTTAAGTGCCTTATCGTTAATCTTTCTGCCAAGTAAAAAACCTTTCATAAGCTCGCCGACGATATGATCTGCATCGGCCGCACTGCCGCCGTTACCGCACGCAAGCACTTTGCCGTTGCCATCGTAACATTTTTTAAGAACAGTATACGCTCTGTATATATCTGCCTCGCATTTTCCAAGAGCAGGATAACGCTCAAAAAGCTCACTGAAGATATCATTTGAAGACATAACTTACACTTCCTCCGTTATATTCATAAAAGCTACACCCAGCGCCGCATAATCACCGATTGAATCACCGAGCTTTGCAGGCACTATTCTGCACACGCCCGCCGACAATGAAAGCGCTTCCATTCTTATTGACTCTTCCATTTTTTGCTGAAGCAGAGCCGATGAGCGCTGATAAATACTACCGATAACGATAGCCTCAGGGTTGAGTATATCAATCAGAACAGCAAGCCCTTTACCGAGATATTCGCCGCAGGTTTCGTATATCTCAATTGCTGTTTTATCACCTGCACAAGCAGCCTCAGCAACCGATTTCGCTGTAATCGAGTCAAGTTCCGATTCGTCCCTGCAGAACGAAGGTACTACACCGCACTGCAGCTTTTTTAATACAGTCAGTTTAGCAAGGTCTGCAATTCCGCCGCCGCTGCAAAAGCCTTCAAATGAGCCTTTTTTACCGTAACCGACAGGACCGTCAGGAGCCATACGCATATGACCCACTTCGCCTGCCATATCATTCGTGCCGCTGTAAAGTCTGCCGCCCAGAATCAAACCTGCGCCCATTCCCGTACCGAATGTAAGGAAAATCATATTCTCGGTTCCTCTGCCTGCGCCGAACTTCCACTCCGCAAGAGCACAGGCGTTCGCGTCATTCTGCAAATAAGTTTTTATACCGAGTGCTTTTTCTGTCAGTTCAACAATAGGCACGTTGTCCCAATCAGGCAGATTCGGAGGAGACATAATAACTCCACTCTTGCTGTCAAGAGGCCCGCCGCAGCTTATACCGCAGGCAAGAACCTGATCAGATGTTATGTTATTGCGCTCAAGTATCTTTTCCGCACTTGAAATCAATTCATCAACAATCAGTTTCCAACCTCTGGGCTGGTTTGTTTCAAAGCGTATTTTGTCGATAATAAAACCGTCTTCAACTTTCTCCGGAATATTACCTCTGCCAAGCACAACCGCACACTTAGTGCCGCCAATATCAAAACCAAGAGTAAATTTTTCCATATTCTCACCTCAAACACTACAAAGTATATTACCTTTTTTGTTTGAGGTCAACATTTTTTGTAAATAATAAGGATACAACTACCTAAGGAGATATGCAATGCTTACCACATTAATAAGGGGTTTTATCCTATATTTCGTGATAATGATTTCGATAAGACTGATGGGCAAAAGGCAAATCGGTGAAATGCAGCCGACTGAGCTTGTAACAACAATACTGATGTCTGAAATTGCCGCCATCCCTCTCGATAACAACGATATACCGATGATAAACTCAATACTTACAGTTTTCCTGCTTGCCGGGCTGTCAATTCTGACATCCGTGCTTACACTTCATTCCCCGTGGTTCAGAAAAGTATTTGACGGGCACCCTGCGATAGTAATAAACAACGGCAAGCTGGATCAACAGAAAATGAAAGACCTGCGGCTTACCGTTCAAGACATTATGTCTGCCGCAAGACAGCAAGGTGTATTCAATATCGAACAGATACAATACGCCATAATTGAAACAAACGGAGCCGTAAGCATAATACAAAAACCCGAATTCAGCCCGTTAACAGCACGACTGGCAGAGATAACTGCACCGGATGAAAAACTGCAACACCTCATAATATGTGACGGCAAAATTATAAAATCCGCTCTGAAAGAAGCTGAACTGGACAGAGAAAATTTGGAAAACCACTTAAAAAGAGAGAACCTTGCAATTGAAGAAGTGATGGTGCTGACATACGGAGCAGGAAAATTTTCCAAAGCAATCAAAAAGGAGAAAAAATGAAAAGAGGTATCATTGCCGCTGTTATACTTTCACTTGTAATAATCACTGCTGTCCGGGTCAGCATCTCGCTTGAACATAAGACAGATACACTGTACGCGCTTGCACAATCTGCTTTGTATGACAGAACACAGATTGACAAACTTAATGAAGAGTGGAGCAGGCAGGTTGTTTATTTCAGACTTTTTATCGACCACTCAAGTTTTGAAGCTCTGGAAAAAAAGATAAAAAAGCTTAGGTACGCAGATGATAAAAATTACACCACGATATGCATGGAACTCATACTCGACATAGACTCATTCAAAGAAACCGTCTCACTCTCGATACACAACATTTTTAGCTTGTTTTTCGTCTGTGTTCACAAATATTTTACAATGATTCTGTATACAAACTCAAGTATTCACATAAATGCAATCTACAATATACAGTATAATCACAACTGTTTCAACACAGCATATTCCGAATCAAACAGTAAAATCATTGCATTGCGCCGCCTAATATGCTATAATGCAAATAAAGGAGGTGGTAATGTGGTTTTTGTCTGGATAGCACTGACAGTTGTCTTCATCCTTATCGAAGCAATGACTACTCAGCTACTGACAATATGGTTTGCGGCAGGCTCAGCAGCAGCGGTAATTGCAACACTGCTGGATGCATCCCCACTTGTTCAATGCATCGTATTTGTTGCGGTTTCACTGATTGCTCTCATAGCCACAAGACCGCTCGTCAAAAAACTGACCAAACAGAAGTTTTCGCCAACCAATGCTGACAGATTCATCGGTGAAACAGCGATAGTTACAGAAAACATTGACAACATCGCACAAACAGGGCTTGTTAAATTGCAAGGCACAGTATGGACTGCACGCTCTGAAAACGGCGAGATTATAGCTGAAGGCGAAAGCGTAACCGTTAGAAAAATCGAGGGCGTAAAGCTCATCGTCGAAAAAGCGGCATTGCCCGCACAAACAGAAAACTGACAATATCAGCAGAATGAAAGGAGTCCTGCCCTATGGAATTCGTTATACCCATTATAGTATTACTCATAATCGTACTTCTTGCACTCAACATCAAAATCGTACCGCAGTCAAAAGCATACGTGCTTGAAAGACTCGGAGCATACAAAGAAACATGGCAGACAGGTGTACACTTTAAAATACCGCTCATTGACAGAGTCGCAAAAAATGTTTCTCTCAAAGAGCAGGTTGTTGATTTCCCGCCCCAGCCGGTTATAACAAAAGATAACGTTACGATGCAGATTGACACCGTCGTATTCTATCAGATTACAGATCCTAAACTTTACTGCTACGGTGTTGAACGTCCCCTTTCAGCTATCGAAAACCTTACAGCCACAACACTTCGTAACATTATCGGCGAGCTTGAGCTTGACCACACGCTCACATCACGCGACACAATCAATGCAAAAATAAGAGGCATACTCGACGAAGCAACAGATGCCTGGGGTATCAAGGTAAACCGAGTAGAGCTCAAAAATATCCTGCCGCCCAAAGAAATACAGGACGCAATGGAAAAGCAGATGAAAGCAGAGCGTGAGCGCCGTGAGGCTATACTGCGTGCCGAAGGTGAAAAAGCCAGCCAGGTGCTCGTTGCAGAAGGTCAGAAGGAATCCAAAATCCTGGCAGCTCAAGCAGATAAAGAATCAGCAATTCTTCGCGCCGAAGCCGTAAGAGAAGCAAAAATACGCGAATCCGAAGGTGAGGCTCAGGCGATTCTTGCCGTTGAAGAGGCACGCGCTCAGGCAATAAAGCTTATAAACGAGTCAAATCCCGGTCAGGCATTCCTCACAATCCGTAGCCTCGATGCCTTCGAAAAAGTGGCTGACGGACAGGCAACAAAAATTATTATCCCCTCAGAAATCCAGGGAATTGCCGGACTTGCGCAAGGAATTATCGAAACAGTAAAAGAGTAACAGATGTATGCAGAATCGGTTGTAGGACCGATTCTGCTTTCTTTTTTGTTAAAATGTGTCAATATTTTGTGCTTGAGGTTAACTAAATGTACAAATTTAGTTTTTGCTCTTGTATATTTGAAATAAATAGTATATAATTAGTTCCGTTAGTTTTTACTACGCAATACTATTCGAAAAAGGTGATTAAATGGCTACCGAAAAAACTTCCAACGATTATCGTGAGGAACGCAAGGCTCGCCTTGCAAAAGCAGCTAAGAAAAACTCCAAGAAATCTCACAAGATTTCCGGCAAGACAATGAGCAAGAAAACAAAGAGTGCATTTGCAGGCATTGTTGCTGTTGCTCTTGTTATTCTGATTGCAGCATTCGCTTGCAACGAGTCCGGTGTTTTTGAAAGAATGAAGAAAATCGAGACCGTTTCAGGCGACAGTTTCTCTGCAGTTGAGTACGAGTACTACTACCGTTACACACACAACTATTACTACTCAATGTCTCAGCAGTATGATTCATACTATCAGCAGACCGGTTACGGCTACTACTATACCGGCTTTGACACAACAAAGCTTCCTGAGGATCAGGAATATCCCGGCACCGATTACACACTTGAAGACGGTTCAAAAGCTACATGGAAGCAGTATTTTGAGTACACTGCACTCAACCAGATGCAGCAGTACCAGGCTATGGCTGATCTTGCAGAAGCAGACAAAGACTTCAAGCTTGATTCCGCAGTACTTGACGAAGCACTCGGCCAGATTGACGAGATGAAAAAGCAGCTCAAGGAACAGGCCGAAACAAACGGCACAGGTGTTGTTTCCTTCAACAAATATCTGCGTAGCGCATACGGCAAGGGTATGTCACAGAAGGTATTTGAAGACATCGTAGTAACACAGACTATTGCAAGCGAATATTCAAATTATCTTATGGAAAACAGAGCTGACGCATACACAGACGCAGAACTTGAAGAAGTATACAAGAAAGATACATCCTCATACGATTGCGTTGATTTCCGCGTCTTCTCTATCTCCCCTGTAACACCTAAACTTGATGACGATGCTACAACAGACGAGAAGAATGCTGCAACAAAGCAGTCTCAGGAAGACGCTAAAGCTAAGGCAGAAGAGATGTTCGGCAAGATTACTGACGAAGCATCATTCATCAAGCTTGCTGAGCAGTATGCTACCAAGGATCAGAAGGACGCAGCTGACTATACCAAGTCTGAGACAACACTTATGGCTTTCACAGAGAAGTCAACAATCGAAGGCAGCTTTACTGAAGAAGCTATCAAGTGGCTCTATAACAAAAACACTCCCGTTGGAGAGAAGAAACTCTTCGACGTAAGCGGCACACAGTACATTATGTATATGGTTAAGCCCGCATACAGAGACAACAACACCCTCCCCGTAGATGTACGTCATATCCTCTACCAGTTTGACAGTGAAGCAAAGGATGCTGAGGCTGATAAGAGAGCAAAGAAGGCTGAGGCCGATGCAACACTTACAGCAATTAACACTGCTCAGGACAAGCTTGACAAGTTCCTTGAAATCTGCGAGAAAGACAGCGATGATACAGGTTCTGCAGCAAACGGCGGTCTCATTGAGTACCTTGCTAAGGGCAAGTATGTAAAGGCATTCGAAGAATGGTCACTTGACCCTGCACGTAAAGAGGGCGACGTAGCTGTTATAGAAACAGAGTACGGCTACCACGTAATGTACTTCGTTACAAAACACGATAAGCCGATGTGGAAAATCACAATTTCCAACACACTTGCATCTGAGAGCGTTGATAAGGATCTCGACGAAGCAATTGCATCTGACAACTATAAAGTTGCTGCAGGCAATAAGGTTGTAGCATCTACAGCAGCAAAAATTTATGACGACCTGCTCAACACATACTACGTAGGCGTCAGCAAGGTTGAGCCCACAACAAAGGCTCCTTCAACAACAGCTGCAGCAAAATAAAACAAAGCTAAATTAAGGGCGGCACACTTCGGGTGAAGTGTGCCGCTGTTTTTTCACTTATTTTCTTTTGTATCGGTCAGTTTGCTTAAGATAATCTATCAGCATCATCGGCCAATCTGTCTGAATAAAATCAAATCCGCAATCTGCAAGCCAGCCCCAACCGTAATCACGCGAGACGGTCAAAGCCGAATCGTCACTGTGTCCTCCTGACAACTGCTCTTTGTAATCATATATTATCGAATTAACCCATACGAGAGTGTTATCGCGATGCATCCGGGAAATAAACTCCTCACCTGCCAACGGTGAATCATCTTCTTTGAAGAGCACCTCGACACCAATATAATTTATGTTGCGACTGAGCAAATCATTGTGCAACGGGTGACATTCCTTAACAATAGGCATAAAAGGAAGCTCAGGTGCCAGTTCCTCGAGCACAGATATAACTTTGGGCGACATTGCGCTCTTTACAAGCATTTGTTCAGTCATACCGTGTCGCTTGATTGCTTTATATATCTTCTCTGGATTTCCCCAGAATTTATCAACATTGATAAAACATCTACCCTTAAAAGTTTCAAGAAAATCGTCCAACTTAGATACGCCGAACTGGGTTGGTGTTTCGTCAACGTTGCGATAACGAAGCTTCTTTACACCGGCATATCTCAAGTGTGAAAGATTAATATTTCTGCCCAAATGCGGTTTCTCCATACCGGGATGGAATATTATCAACTCGCCGTCACGCGTGCAATCAACATCAATTTCGAGCATATCCGCGCCTTGCATAAGCGCAATCTCATAGGCAGCCATTGTGTTGCAAGGTATATTACCGCCGCTGGCCCCTCTGTGAGCTACAACAATTATGTTTTCCTTTGCTTTTTCACGAAGGTCAAAATTCATAAATCTTACCGCCTTTCCGATTAATCATCAACATAGAATTCCTTCAAATCATCAAGACGAAGCAGCATAGGATCGTACCCGCAGGAAGACCCCGTATCAACATCAATCCATGTCTTGTTGATAATTGCCCTACGTTTATATTCATCCCCGTAATAAACCGTAGGTGTATGTCCGAAAACCGTGATAATATCGTCAAAATAGCGCTGATTGAAATTAGGACGTGTCCACAGCAAATCAAACTCCGCATAATCGCTCAGCTTTTTATCAGGGCTGAACGAGCCGAGTCCGCTGTGTGTAAGAATAAAATCTCTGCCGCTTACCGAAACAGTTTCATAAAGCGGAGTATCCTCAAGATACTCGAGAATATACTTAATTTCTTTATTTCTTATTGCAGAAAGCTCTTCGAGCGTCTTATCGCCGCCATTGCTGACCCAGTTGGAATAGAACCTCATATCCAGCCCTGTAAGCGAATCAATAGATTTATTTGTAATTTCATCAAACAGGAAACTGCACGAAAGCATCATATCCTCATGGTTTCCGCGAATGAGCTGAAAATTCGGCTGAAGCATAAGCCACTTTAGTAATTTTATCGATTCGTTTCCCCTGTCAATAACATCACCAAGCACAAAACAAAAATCATCTGCACCAAAATCCGCCTTATCGAGCAAAGCTTTAAATTTATCAAGCGGGTATCCGTGCAAATCTGAAGTAACGTAAACCAAAACCGTAACCTCCTTTATCCTTTCATATAACATATAGCATATTTTGCCAAAAAAGAAAAGCCTGCCGTTGTAAATACTGCAGGCTTTTATGTCTGTTAAACCTTATCTTGTAACAATAAAGGTTATTCGCTCCTGAATGGTAAGGCTGCCATGTTCGGTATTAAATCCGCCATGGTCACTTGTTACGATAATAAGCCAATCTTCCTGAGCATAAGTAGCTCTGGATTCGATTGCATTAATTATCTGTCTGCCGTCTGCTTCGGCAAGCGCAAATCCCTCTGCATATTCAGGGTTTGTAAAGCAGAAACCTGAATCGTGACCTGCGTGGTCAGTATGCTCAAAAGTAAGGAAAATAAAATCAGAACAATCCGCAGAAGAAATATCGGCAACCGTGTTTGTAAGAGTACCTGCATCGTCATCAGCATCAAGGAAAGTTACATCAAGACCTTTCTCTTCGATATATTCCTTTTCTCTGATATATGTTGAATTTAAATTTACAAAATGACCATCCCACGAAACATAAAACGCAGAATCATCAATAGTACCGTCCTCAACAAGAGTTGTGAGCAGAGTAAGTGTATCATTTGACTTAATGACACCGTTTGCCGTTACGCCGTGAACGTCAGCCCACTCGCCTGTAAGCATAGAGCACCAACCGGGTGCAGTTTTTGTCTTCTGGGTATTAAGCATAGGATAATTTGCGCCACCGCAGTATGAAAGCTCAGCACTGCCGCCGGTAGCAAGAAGGTAACCGATAGCACCGTCACCATTTACAAGCGAAAGAACATCGGCACGGCAACCGTCATAACCGATTACAATAGCTTTCTTAACTGTTTTACCCTCAGGAAGAGGTGCTGCAAAGTGCTGAGAAATAATGTCATACACATCCGTCTGCGGCACAGCCGTATCAATTGTGTTTGTAAATGCTTCAATAGATTCAACGTTAGCAATGTATGCATCAGTTTTATCATTAAAGTATGTACCCGTAATCATACCGCCGATGCTCATAAAGAATGTTACAAGCACACAGATAAACTTAGAAAAGAACATAAATCAAATTACCTCCGACAATAATTATGAGCCAATTATACCTTGATTTGTTCTGCAATTCAATAGGCAATTTGTAAATTTAATTTACAGAATTAAACGTGATGGGCATTTTCAGCAAAATATAAAAGGCTTATCAGTCAACAAAACCAATAAGCCTTTTTATCATTTGTACTCGTAAACTCTTACGTAGTCAACGATAAACTCCGCACTCTCATCACCCTTGAGGCTGATTTCCTTGGTGTTAGGCACTGCGTTATCACCCGAAACCTCGCAGGAAAGAATCAGATATTCAGGATTATGAGAAACTGCATCACCTGTAATTCTGCCTGTCTCTATGCCGTTAATGTAAAAAATACATTCGTTTTCATTCCACTCTACACCGTAGGTGTTAAACTGCTCATACGGATTATCGACAAAGTATTCACCGAGCTTGTCGTATTTATGTGCCTCACCGTAGCCGTCATAATGGATACCGCAAAGAATCGCATCGCCCGTGCCCCAGAATCTGTTCTCATATGACATAGACTCAAAGACATCGATTTCAGCACCGTCATGGCCCACATTATCCGTTTCATAAACGTCACCGTTCATCATCCAGAAAGCAGACCACATACCCGAAGCCTTAGGAAGAATTGCCCTGCACTCAAAGTAGCCGTATTTGAACTCAGCTTTACCTGCGGTAGCAATCATACCGGTATAGTAACCGGGCTCATATTTTTCGGGAGCACCAAAAGAGCTGCCCTCGAGAGCCTCGCTCTTATACTGTGTTGTAATGATAAGATTGCCGTCGCGCACAGAAATCATATCCTTGTGCCAATAACCGCCTTTGCGCACGGGACCCCAATGAAGAGTATGCACACTCTGGTTATCGTCCCACTTTGTCGTATCAAGCGTATCACCGAGAAAATCATCCTCCCAGACAAGCTTAAAACGTTCATCCAGGTTAAGCTCACGACCTGACGGAATTTCGGGCAAACCTAACAAATGCGGTAATGACGGTGAAATAAACATAAGAAATGCAACAAAAAGTCTTGCAATTTTACTAATCATACTATACCTCCTTTGAAGTTATATAAATTATATCCAAATTATGCCGATTGTGTCAACAAAAATGGTGAAAATCTCCACTTGAAAAGATAGCAGATTTATGATAAAAATATTGAGGCACTTTTTATATATAGAGGAGGCTATATTTATGACAGCGATTAAAGAGTTCCTGAACGAAATGGTTCGCAGCTTTTTTGATTTCACCCCGGCAGGTATACTGAGCCTTGTCTGCCTTATCAGCATGATTGCGGCTTCACTCGTCAAGGGTAAAAACATGAAGGTAATACTTATGCTTGTCTTCTGCGGTAATTTCTCAATTGCAGTAAGCTATCTTCTTGCAGGTGAAGGCATCAACGGTGCTGCTTCATGCTTCATCGGTGCCGCTCAATCTGTAATCAACTACTTCTTCGACTCAAAGGGCAAACCCCTGCCCAAGTGGCTTATAGGCATATATATGGCGGCATTTGTGGTTGTTAACCTTGTTGTCAGCTTCTCAACAGGATTTAATCCCCTTTGCCTGCTTGCTATTGTAGCTTCCCTCACGTTTGTTATGATGATTGACCAGGACAACGGTGCAAAATACCGCTTCTGGGTAATTTGCAACTCCGTACTCTGGTGTATATATGACGTTCTTTCAAAATCTCCTTCCAACTTTGCAACACACGTTTGCTTGCTCGCATTCACAGTTGTAGGTATGATTATTCACGACCGCAAAAAGAAAAGCGAGGTTAAAGAATGAGTGTACAGCAAGCTGTAGG
>JAFOBC010000248.1 GCA_017382015.1 Clostridia bacterium | reverse complement strand
GAACTGACAGCCGTAGACATTATCCTTTGCAACAGCGGCAGTAAGCTTTGCACCATACTCGGAAACAGCGATTGTATCCGCCGCACAATCTGCTGCATAGAACGAATGAACAAAATAAACGTGATCGCCGTTTTTGATGTATTTGAAAAGTTTGCTCTCGGCGGTAAACTCGAGAGAATTCCAACCGATATGGGGAATTTTCAGCTCGGACGGAATAACATCTGCTATCGGCATTACACTGCCTGAAATAAGACCCAAGCCATCGTGCTCACCGTATTCAAGGCTCTTATCAAAAAGCATCTGCATACCGAGGCAGATACCCATAAGCGGTTTACCCGCTTTGACCTGCTCCTTGACAACATCTGCCATACCACTCTCATCGAGCTTTCGTTTTGCATCGGCAAAAGCACCGACACCGGGCAGGATTATATGTGAGCAGGAATCTATAACTTTTTTATCATTGGTCAGCACAACATCTTCGCCTATAAACTTAAAAGAAGAATAGAGCGAGAAGATATTGCCGACACCGTAATCTATAATTGCAAGCAAAATTAAAGCACTCCCTTGGTTGACGGAATTTCGTTACTGTATTTTTCATCGATGCTGACAGCATTGCCGAGCACACGCGCAAGAGCTTTGAAGCTGCCTTCAATGATGTGGTGTGTGTTTGAGCCGTAGAGAAGCTTGACGTGAAGAGTCATCCTGGCATTGCGGACAAAGCCGAGAAGGAACTCAGACACAAGCTCTGTATCGAAATCGCCTACCCTGGGGTTGATATCGCCAAGGTCAAGGCTGAGGTGTGCTCTGCCCGAAATATCGACAGCGCACATAACAAGAGACTCATCCATAGGAAGAATGATATCGCCGTAGCGTCTGATGCCTGCCATATCGCCGAGAGCCTGTGCAAATGCCTGACCGAGGCAGATGCCGATATCTTCTACTGTGTGGTGATAATCCACATTGGTATCACCGTTACAGCTGACATTCAGGTCAAACCTGCCGTGCTTGGCAAAAAGAGTGAGCATATGATCGAGGAAGCCGCAACCTGTATCGATAACACTTTTGCCGCTGCCGTCAAGGTCAAGGGTCAGCTCAATCTGAGTTTCAGCAGTATTTCTTTTGATTTCACTTTTACGCATCGTTATCATCCTTTCCGGAGAGAATTTTATCGAGTGAAGTAAGCAGGGCATCCATCTGCTCCCTCGTACCTATCGTGATACGAAGGAAATCTGAAAGCCTGGGCTTGTTGAAGTAGCGGACAAGAATGCCGTCCGCCTTGAGAGCCTTGTAAAGCATCTCACCGCCTGCCGTATTGTGTGCGGCAAAGAGGAAGTTCGTTTTTGAATCAAGCACCCTGAAACCGCGTTTTTTAAGCTCAAGCGCCGTATATTCGCGGTTGGCAATTATCTTTGCTCGTGTATTTTCGAAATAATCCTTATCGTTTATTGCAGCCTCGCCTGCAAGAAGAGTAAGGCGGTTGATGTTATAGGGATTGGTAGAAAAACGTATTGTATTGAGATCAGTTATTATATCCTCGTTTGCAACAGCAAAGCCGAGCCTTGCGCCTGCAAGCTGACGAGATTTTGAAAAGGTCTGAACAACTATGAGATTGTCATATTTCCTGGTAAGATTCACCGCACTGTCCGCACCGAAATCGACGTATGCCTCATCGACAACAACAACATTATCGGGATTGGAAACCAGAATCTTCTCGATATCCGCAAGGCTGAGAGCTATACCTGTAGGGGCATTGGGATTTGCGATGATAACTGTTTTACCGATGCCGCAATAATCGTCAACGTCTATTGAGTAATCCTCTTTGAGAGGAATAACGTGTGACTCCAAACCGTAAAGCTGTGCAAAAACCGAATAAAAGCCGTAGCTTATGTCGGGATATGCAACGGGAGTATCCTTATCGCAAAAAGCCTGAAAGATGAAAGAAAGAATCTCATCTGAGCCGTTGCCGAGGACAACGTTTTTGCTCTCCACACCGTAGTAATCGGCAATAGCCTTAACGGTGAGCTTACATTCGGGGTCTGAATAAAGCCTGAGCTTTGCAACCTCTGAATTATTCAGCGCCTCAATAACCTTGGGAGACGGCTCAAACGGTGACTCGTTTGTGTTGAGTTTTATGTAGTTCTGATCCTGCGGCTGCTCACCCGGAGTGTAGGCTGCAAGACTGTCGAATCTGCGGCTGAAAAATCTGCTCATAGTGTGTTCTCCGAAAATTTAATCTTCAAATCTGACTGTGACTGATTTGCCGTGTGCCTGAAGGCCTTCCTTCTGTGCAAAGGCATCAATCTTGCTGTATACGCCCTCAAGCGCTGACTGTGAATAAGAGATAAACGAAGATCTCTTGACAAAGTCATCAACCGAAAGAGGGCTTGAAAAGCGTGCTGTGCCGCTTGTGGGAAGCGTATGGTTGGGGCCTGCGAAATAATCGCCCAATGCCTCGGGGCAATTTTTGCCCAGGAAAACTGAGCCTGCGTTGCGGATCTGAGGAAGAAGATCGAACGGTCTGTCAACACAAACCTCAAGATGCTCGGGAGCAATTGCATTTGACATCTCAACAGCCTTATTAAGGTCGTCCACAACAATAATCTTACCGTTATTATCAACGGATACACGGGCAATTTCCGCACGGGAGAGCTGAGGAATCTGAACCTCAAGCTCAGCACTTACAGCTTTTGCAAGCTCAAGGCTGTCCGTTACAAGAACTGCGCTTGCATTCTTATCGTGCTCTGCCTGAGAGAGCATATCGGCTGCAACGTATTTCGGGTTGCAGGTGCCGTCTGCAATTACAAGAATTTCGCTGGGACCTGCAATCATATCAATTGCAACCGTGCCGAAAACCTGACGTTTGGCCTCAGCAACAAACACGTTACCGGGGCCGACAATTTTATCTACCTGCGGAATGGTTTCCGTTGAGTAAGCCAGAGCGGCGACAGCCTGAGCACCGCCAACCTTGAATATACGGTCAACACCTGCAATTTTTGCGGCAACGAGAATTGCAGGCTTGATACTGCCATCCTTTGAGGGAGGAGTGACCATAACAATCTCATCACAGCCTGCAAGCTTAGCAGGGATACAGTTCATAAGAACGGATGAGGGGTAGCTTGCAGTGCCGCCGGGCACATAAAGACCCACACGCTCGAGCGGAATTACACGCTGACCGAGCACAACACCGTCACGCGGTGTGATAACAAAGCCTGTTTTAATCTGGTGGCGGTGGAATTCGCGGATATTTTCTGCGGCCTCCTTGATAACCTCGACAAATTCAGACTCAAGTGCAGCAAAAGCGTCCTCAATTTCCTGCGGTGTTACCTCAAGGCAGTCGAGGTCTGCACCGTCAAATTTTGCGGAATATTCTTTAAGTGCGGCATCACCGTTTTTGCGTACGTTTGCAATAATATCCGCAACGATGTCGCCTACTGTGTTCTTTTCTTCACTACGGTCAAAAATCTCTTCGGGCTTGAGACCGCCTTCATAAATCTTAATCATTTTCAATTACCCCTGCGAGCTTTCTGCGAATGTCAGCAATCTGCTGATTTTTAAATTTTGTGCTTGCCTTATTTGCAACAAGCCTTGCGCTGATAGGCACGATAGATTCAACAACCTCAAGGTTATTCTCTTTGAGAGTTGTACCTGTTTCGACAATATCGACGATAACGTCTGTCATACCAAGTATGGGCGCAATCTCAATAGAGCCGTTGAGCTTACAAATCTCAATATCTCTGCCCTTTTTGGCATAGTGAGCACGAGCGATGTTGACAAACTTTGTTGCAACACGCAACGTCTTTTCGGGATTGTCGCGGAAGGTTGTCTTTGCGGCAACACACATACGGCACTTGCCTATATTCAAATCGAGAAGCTCATATATATCCGGCTCATACTCAAGAAGAATATCCTTACCCACAATGCCTATATCTGCCGCACCCCGCTCGACGTATATTGCAACGTCGGAGGGCTTTGACCAGAAATATCTGACTTTGTTTTCTTCGTTTTCAAATATGAGGCTTCTGTTCTTTTCGCGGATTGCGGGACAGCCGTAACCGATTTTTTCGAACATTTCGTATACTTTTTCGCCGAGTCTGCCCTTGGGCAACGCAATGTTAAGATATTCCATCGCTCACGCTCTCCCCTTCCTTAGAAAATTTGACAAGCTGCTTATATTTAAGACCATCAGGTACATAAGACATAACCTTAACGCTCTTGCCAAGTGAGGTGTATTCCGCCGCTTTTTCAGCAATCTGCACGGGTGTTACGCTGTCATCATAGCAGAGCATAACATCAACGTCGTACTCCTTCTCGTGCTTTGCGTAAAGCTCAAGCATATCGACATAAACAGCAAAACCCATTGCCTGGCAGTTTTTGCCGAGCCTGGGAAGAAGGTTATCGTATCTGCCGCCGCTGAGCACGCTGCAGGGCACAGACTCAATATAACCGCGGAAGATAACACCGTTGTAATAATTCATATCGTTGACGATTGAGAAATCGATATTGATATGTGCGCCCTCGCCTGATGCTTTAAGGAAGGTGTAGACCGATTCAAGCTCCTGCACTGCCTCAAGCATTGCGTGAGAAACAGCAAGCTCTTTAATCTGAGGATAGGTTGACTCGAAATCACCGTAAATTTCGCAAAGTGCAACGATGCTGTCAGTTACATCGACATCAACACCGTATTTCTCACAGCTGAATCTGAGCTCGTGAGCATCTTTCTTACCAAGGTAAGTGAGAAGCTTCTCCTTACGGCTGTCTGAAAGTCCGGTTTCATCAAGCAGAGCAGAAACAAAGCCCATATGTGAAATATCAAGCACATAGTTGTCGCTGATAGAATGCAGACTGCGTGCGGCAAGAAGCACTACCTCGCCGAGAGTATAAGAATCAATATCGCCGATATACTCAAGACCGAGCTGAGTAATCTCTTTATACTCCTTGGTTTCTGCGGAAGCACGGTAAACATTCTCTTTGTAGTAAAGCTTCTGTGTTTCACCCGGCTTTGCATTCTTGGCGATTGAAAGCGTGATATCAGGCTTAAGAGCATAGAGCTTGCCGTTAAGATCCGTAAAGGTGATTATGTTTTCGGTTGTGAGGAATTTTTTGTACTCAAGATAGAGATCGTACTCCTCAAACTTGCTCATCTTATAACGCTTATAGCCGAGCTGCTCATAAAGCATACGCAGATTGTAGAGCGTTGTATCGTTATAGTTATATGTACCCATTGTGAATTCTCCTGATTATCAAAGAAGCTTTTCGACGTCGGAAAGACGCAGACGCTTTGAGACGATATATGTGTGACGCCTTTCGTCGGCGGTAAATATGCCGTAGGTTGAAGTGACAAACG
>JAFOBC010000028.1 GCA_017382015.1 Clostridia bacterium | reverse complement strand
TCTTGACCGTAACAGTAAGGACGCGATTATTGCTGAGTGCATTGCTTATGCAAATAAGATACTCACATCAAACGAGGACAACGATGAGTTTATAAAGCACATCCTCGAATCAATGACCATCTCAAAGGACAACATAATAACGATAAAATTAAACCTGCTGCCGTTTAAATGGAAATTTGCATTAACTTCCGTTGCTACGGCGGCGGGTTCTTCTTTTTGTGAGAATATCGCACAATACAGCGAAGAAACGCCCCAAAACAGCACTAAAAACGCTCAAAGAGACCACACCGTAACAGATGTACCGATATCCGTCAGAAGACCTTTAAGTTCACCCCAAGGCATTGCAAAACGCTGGCTGAGGTAACGCATTGATGCACCCAACTCACCGTCGGGGCCGCCGAACTGTGTAATTATGACCTGTGCAAGTTTCGGATTAGGTGTTGCAATCTTTACGGGATACTGAAGCTTTTTCTCATAGATAAACATCAGCAGTCACACCAGCCTTTCTCCCACGGCCAAGGATCTTTGAGCCATTCTACGCCCTGAGCATTTCTTGGCGAGAGTTTGCCGCAGGTTGCCTCGTACTCCTCGCGAAGAAGCATATATTTTTTATGATACTTATTATAAAGCCCAACTGCCATAAGATCACCCGGGTGAGTATCGAGATAGAGGTGAAGATCCCACAGAGCAAACTCTGCGGCAGAGAGCTTTTTGAGAATATCTTTTTTGTTCACTGTTTACACCCTCTCATAAAGGGCTTGTTGAGTGCAACAAAAAGCGTGCCTTCACAAAGCGCATGCATTTCATCATAGACGGTAGTGTCTGTCTGCATAGGCACATATGCCATTGCAACGCTGTAATCGTCGGGAAACGGTTGCTCGTTACGATGGAAGTGAACTTCCTGCCGCTTACACATTTCGCAAACAGCAGCCGGCCGCTCATTCATACGCATAAAGCATTTCTCCTTTACAGTATACTCAAGCAGCAGCTTCTCTTGTCTGCCGCTCTTGTACATACTATGCAAATACGCTTTCAAACGTTAAAAAAAACTGCGAGGGAACAATCCCCTCGCAGTTTTGCTTATGATTTTTTGGGCTTGAAAATAAGCTTGTCGACTCCTTGCAACATTTTGGAGAACAAAAAGCTCAGAACAAGCGTTGCCGCCAACGATGCCGCAAAATAAAGATAAAGGTTAAAGTCTTTAAGACCCCACATACTCAGGAGCTTCATCGGCATACGCATAAGGATATATATTTCAAAGGTATGCTTACCCATCCAGATAAGCGGCTTGTTGCGAACCGAAACTTTGAGAGTAGCTGTAACAAAAGAAACGGTAAACAGCAATGCCTCCAGAATTCGCATTACGGGAATACTGCGATACCAATGCACGTGCCACCAGCCTATTGCCGTAACAACAACAATTGCAAACCAGACTATGTTGTTCTTTGTCAGCACCTTTTCGATCTTCTCTTTGAAGAATGAATACCAGAGACCTGCCACATAGCACAGCACCGTATCAAACCACCAGTTCTCCTTGACGAAAGACATAACAATGATATACACAACTGTGAGTGCCGTAACAATTGCAGCCGCAACAAGTTTGTTTTTCTTTGCTATTGAGAACGATATCCATGTGATAATGTAAAGCACAACAACAGCGAAAATATACCAGTTGCTGTTACCTATACTTGTCCAACCGATGAATGCCAGCGCAATCCTGCTTGCAGAATAATTCAGGTGCAGAATCAGGCTGAGAATAAAGTATATAAATATTGCTATTGCAAAGTGAAGCCAGGTTTTGAGCACTCTGTTCATCGGGAATGATTTTATGTAAGCGTAGCCCTTTCGTTTAACGGATTCGCCGATTCCGTAGCCGGAATAGAACATAAACATTACAACTATCATCTGTCCCAATGTTTTGGACACGCTGCCGCCCAGCGTATCAATTCTGTCGGTGTAAGTATAATACTGCATCATATGACTTAAGAATATGAGCATAATATACACACCGCGTACCGCATTGGTAGAATCCATAGACAGATACTCTTTAGTGTTGAACGACTTAATGCTGATTTTTGCGCCTATAAGTGAAAACACAAACAGCGCCGCATATACAATAGCCAAGAAAATCCCCCTCTGATGTAATAATTCTTTTTGAACTCAATCGAACAAAGCTTTTATTTTGTCCATATTTTCCATTGCAAGGTCATAGCCGTATTTGTAATTACGCTCCAACTTCGCAAGATCGCTTTCAAAAGATGAAACCTGAGCCTCTTCACTCGGGCGGAGGATAACCGCTCGTCCCTCGCGCTCAAGCTGATTGCAGAACTCAACCTCTTTATTGTAACGTATGTGTCTCGTAAGTAAAAGTTCGGCAATTTTCGGATATTTACGTTTAAGCAGTGCCGCCGCCACCTTATAACCCTTTGACTCGGTTTTAACGTAACCCGCCGTGCGTGTAAGCACTATCAGCATTTTTTCGTTACCGTCTTCAATGGCTTTCTTTGCAGGTATCGAGTCAACCAAACCACCGTCGTAATACTGCGTGCCGTTGTAAACAATCGGCGGAAAAGCGATAGGAAGGGCACAAGTTGCCTGAAGTGCCATAAAACCATTCACGGGGTCTTTTTTGTCAAGATATTCCATCTCGCCCGTTTTCGCGTTTGTAACACCGACAACAAATTTTGCAGGGTTTGAAAAGAACGTATCGTGATCAAACGGAATAAGCTCCTGCGGAATTGTTTCGTAAATAAACTTTCGGCCGAAAATAGATCTGTCTGTAAATATATTCCTGAAGCCGACATATCTTTTATCGTTACGGTACTTCTGCAGAATTTCAAGATTTCTGCCCGTCTGCTTTGAAAGATATGAAACAGCGTTTGATATACCCGCAGAAACGCCGACAACGTATTCAAACTCTACTCCGCCGTCGAGCAGCGCATCCATTACACCGCAGGAAAAGGTAGGACGAAAAGTTCCGCCCTCCAGCACAAGCGCCGGCATAGATTCAACTCCTTTGCTGTTTAATAGCCGTTATTTGATTATATTACCACAAAACGAAAATAAAGTAAATATCACTATTGCATTACACCGTATTAATGTTATAATTTAACCATATTTAATTGCAAAGGCGGTAGAATATGTTCAGATACATTTTCAGATTTATACCTACACTTCTCACTATTATCATTTCTTTTGTTTCCGTTTTCGGTCAGAGCGCTGAGCAGCTTGAGCTTGATATCGCAGAGCAGGTAACCCGCATCGCAGAGCTTGAGCAAGCTTACCTCAACGGTGAGATACCACCCGTCAACGAGGCAGATTTCTTCGACGGCGACCTTGCGGCAGAGCTTGATGCGGGACTTAAATTCAACGAAATATCATTCATCGCAACACATAACAGCTACCAGAAAAAGTCGGTAGAAGCTATACAGAACATTTTTTATAACATATCAGACCTTACCTTCGGTCTGGTAAGCGGTGAAACAGGTCAATTTAACAGCCAGACTTTGACTCAGCAGTTTAACTGCGGAATACGCAGCATAGAAATGGATATCGAAACCATTGTAAAGGACAACACCATTACATTCACCTGTATGCACTCCCCCACTATTGATATGACAACCACCTGCTATGACTTTGCATTGGCACTTAAAGAGATATCCCTTTGGTCGGATAACAACCCAGGTCATCTGCCGATTACGGTTATCGTTGAGCCTAAATCAATATTCCTGCCTATTGAAAATATGGAATTTTTCAATATGGATTACGCACAAGAGTTAGATAAAGTGATTCGCGCCAACCTCGGTGATAAACTTTTCACCCCGGCAGATATGCTGCGCGACTACAATACATTCGGCGAAATGAGAGCAGCCGACGATTGGTGTCGAGTTGACGAGATGCTCGGCAAGGTGCTGATTCTCCTGCACGAGACGGGCGTGACCGAAGACTATATAGCTCTCGACCCAACATTTGGTACACAAGCAATGTTCCCGATGCTCAGAGAGAAGGATGCAACGCGCGATTGCGCTTCTTTCCTGCTTATAAACGAACCGAAAAAAGCGCTTGAGTGTAAAGGCAGTATACTTGACACACATAACCTTATTGTAAGAACAAGAGCGGATTCATATGGCTCAATCAATGAAAACAAGCGAGAAAGCGCTATATCTAGTGGTTCTCAAATAATTTCAACCGATTATCCGATGCGCGACGATCTTACAGACAGCACATACGTTTTCACCTTTGGAAACCAAAAAACAATGCGTTCGGTAAAGTAATTTGGCTTTACACAATCTGCATCAAGGGCTGATTCCGCACAGAATCAGCTCTCTTTTTTCACAAAATTATCCGTCTGAAAAGCACAAATTGTGTAGAATGCTTACCAATTGAGCCTTATTCAACAAAATATTGTGGTTTTTTTGTTTATTATTCACATTGACACCATATAAAATGTAGCTTATAATGTGAATACACGACTTTTACAACACAATATATTGTGTGCGAAATTTATAGAGATTTCAGTGAAAATTTTGAGAAAGAGAGAAAATTCGTATGAGGATCATCAAAAGAAACGGCGCCGAAGAGAATTTTAACGAAGAAAAAATACTTATCGCCATCACAAAAGCCAACGAATCCGTTGACGAAGACATCCGCATGACTGACCTGCAGATTAAGAGAATCACAGAGTCGGTTGTCATTTCCTGCGAGGCTCTCGGCCGTGCACCCACGGTTGAAGAGATTCAGGACCTTGTCGAAAAGAAGATTATGGCTCACGGTGCATTTGAGGTAGCAAAGAACTACATCACCTACAGATACACACGTTCACTTGTCCGTAAGAGCAACACAACTGACGACAAGATTCTCTCACTTATCGAGTGCAACAACGAAGAAGCAAAACAGGAAAACTCCAACAAAAACCCCATTGTCAACTCCACACAGCGTGACTATATGGCCGGTGAGGTTTCCAAGGATATCACAAACCGTATTCTCCTGCCCAAGGAGATTGTTGACGCTCACAACGAGGGTATCATCCATTTCCACGATTCCGACTATTTCGCACAGCATATGCACAACTGTGACCTTGTCAACCTCGAGGATATGCTCCAGAACGGCACAGTAATCACAGGCACACTTATCGAGAGACCTCACAGCTTCTCAACAGCCTGTAACATCGCAACACAGATTATCGCTCAGGTTGCATCCAACCAGTATGGCGGCCAGTCAATTTCACTCACTCACCTCGCTCCCTTCGTTCAGGTTTCGCGTGAGAAAATTCGTAAGGCAATCATCGACGAGATGAAAGAAATCGGCGTTGAGCTCAGCGAAGACAAGCTTGTTGAGATGACAGAGAAGCGCCTTCGCGATGAAATCAGCCGCGGTGTTCAGACAATCCAGTATCAGGTTGTAACACTTCTCACAACAAACGGACAGGCTCCCTTCGTAACAGTATTCATGTACCTTGGCGAAGCACAGAACGAGCAGGAGAAGCAAGACCTTGCACTTATCATTGAAGAAGTACTTCTTCAGCGTTGCAAGGGTGTCAAGAACGAAAAGGGCATCTGGGTAACACCCGCATTCCCCAAGCTTATCTACGTCCTCGAAGAAGATAACATCCACGAAGATTCAAAATACTGGTACCTCACACAGCTTGCAGCTAAGTGCACAGCTAAGCGTATGGTACCCGACTATATTTCCGAAAAGAAGATGCTTGAGCTTAAGGTCGACAAAAACGGTGAGGGTCACTGCTACACCTGCATGGGTTGCCGCAGCTTCCTTACCCCCTACGTTGACGAAAACGGCAAAGCAAAGTACTACGGCCGTTTCAACCAGGGTGTTGTTACAATCAACCTTGTCGACGTTGCTCTTTCATCCGGCGGTGACAAAGAGAAATTCTGGAAGATTTTTGAAGAGCGTCTTGAGCTTTGCCACCAGGCACTCCTCTGCCGCCACGAAAGACTCAAGGGCACACTTTCCGACGCTGCACCCATTCTCTGGCAGCACGGTGCACTTGCAAGACTTGATAAGGGCGAACCGATCGACAAGCTCCTCTTCGGCGGCTACTCAACAATCTCTCTTGGCTATGCAGGTCTTTACGAGTGCGTTAAGTATATGACAGGCAAGAGCCACACAGACCCCGAGGCAACACCGTTTGCTCTTGAGGTTATGGACCTTATGAATGCCGCCTGCCGAGTATGGAAGGCCGAGCACAACATCGACTTCTCACTCTACGGCACACCGCTTGAGTCAACAACCTACAAGTTTGCTAAATGTCTCCAGCGCCGCTTCGGCGTAATCCCCGGCGTTACAGACAAGGGCTATATCACAAACAGCTATCACGTTCACGTTTCCGAGGAGATTGATGCTTTCGAGAAACTCCGCTTCGAGGCACAGTTCCAGCATCTTTCACCCGGCGGTGCAATCAGCTACATTGAAGTACCTGATATGCAGAACAACATCGAGGCTGTTCTCCAGGTTATGAAGTTCATCTACGAAAACATCATCTACGCTGAGCTCAACACGAAATCCGACTACTGTCAGGAATGCGGCTTTGACGGCGAGATTGAGATTATCGAAGAGGACGGAAAGCTCATCTGGAAATGCCCCAACTGCGGCAACACCGACCAGGACAAGATGAACGTTGCACGCCGCACCTGCGGTTATATCGGCACACAGTACTGGAACCAGGGACGCACCCAGGAAATCAAGGAAAGGGTACTTCACCTGTAATATGTACTACGGACAAATTAAAAACTGTGACATTGCTGACGGCGAAGGGGTGCGCGTCACCCTCTTCGTATCGGGCTGCACTAACAGGTGCGAGGGTTGTTTTCAGCCGCAAACGTGGGATTTCTGCTACGGTCAGGAGTTCACCGCTCAGACAGAACAGCAGATAATCGATATGCTCGCACCGAGCTATATCAACGGCCTGACACTTCTTGGCGGAGAGCCGTTTGAGCCCGAAAACCAGCGAGCACTTCTTCCGTTTGTCAAAAAGGTAAAAGAAACCTATCCCAACAAAAACATCTGGGCTTTCACCGGGTTCACACTCGAGCAACTACAAACAAACGAACCTCACCCGAGATGCGAGGCAACGGACGAACTGCTGAGCCTTATCGATATACTGGTCGACGGCAGATTTGAGAAAGACAAAAAAAATCTTATGCTCAAGTTCAGAGGCTCCGAAAACCAAAGAATTATCGACTTGCCGAAAACTCTGGCCGCAGGCGAAATAGTGCTTTGGGACAAAATGAACAGATAAAAGCAAAGGCTTGTACAGTAACTATTACTGTACAAGCCTTTTTGTTATATTCAGTTAATTCTGATTGAAAGAATCTGGAAAGGTTTGAGGTCTGCCGAGATTACACCACCCATAACCGAGCACTCGGTAACACCATTTTCCATCAAATCAACAACGCTTGCGCGCTGGAAGCGGAAATTAGGTGTGAGCGTAAAGCTGCAATCAGCACCTGCACTCTCGTAAACACGAACAATAATTCCTCTGCCATCCTCAGCAGCCTTGATGCTTTCGATTACTGCACTGCCTCCGTTATCAAACTTCATCATTTCTGTTGCAGGCTTAGCTTCAATCTGGCCATCGCTGCCCACCTTTGCAACAGTAAGAGGCATATTGAGCGCATAAGCATACTCGTTGACCTTTGCTTCAACTCTGTCACCCTTGTGTGGATAGAGAGCATATGTGAACGAATGCTTGCCGTAATCAGCATTTACATCCGGATATGTTGAGCTGCGAAGAAGATTGATATCAATTGTAGTATCCTTTACGCGGTAGCCGTATTTGCCGTTATTAAGCACAGCTGCACCGTAATCGCGCTGAGAAAGATCAACCCACTTCTGTGCGCAAATCTCAAACTGAGCGTACTGCCAGCTTGTGTTTTCGGTTGTTGAACGTTCAACCGAGCCAAACTGAATATCGCACTCAACCTTATCTGTCATAACATTTATCGGGAAAGCTGTGCGGAGCATTCTGCGCTTTTCACGCCAATCTGCCTCGGTATCAAAGCGGATAATACCTGCAGGTGTGAGCGTAATCTTCTGCTTTACTACAGATGAGCCATAGCTGAAAATCTGCACTCTGACAGCGTTTGAGCCTTCTGTTCGGCACTCAACGCTCTCGAGCTTCATCTTTTCGCTCACGTCATTCATATAGTCAAAGCGCATATCCCAGGCATCACCGCGGTCGGTATAAATGCTCATAACGTTAGCGGACTTACCGGGGATAAGAACCTGCCTGCCGTTAACCTTATCAAATACTTCTTTTATCTCGCCGTTATCGCCGAAAGCAACTGCAAGTGCTACGTTTTCAAGCCCGCTCTCATCAGAAGAGCAACGCTCATTACTGTCCTTACTTTCGTCGAGACTTCTCATACCCATTGCAGGCACGGTGATTGTTCTGTAGCCGCCGGTTGTCTTGAACTGCTCTGTAACCTCGAAGGGAAGCGAGTTGAACACAATGCTCTCGTTCATTCTGCCGACTGATGCCGCAACTGCACCAAATGCCGCATTTTTAATCTCTTTAAGGCGGCCAAGCATTGCTTTGTAGCCTTCTTCAGCCTCTTTGTAAACTCTGTTGATTGATGAACCCGGCAGAATATCGTGGAACTGATAGAGCAGATATTCCTCCCAGATTGCATCAAGCTCATCTTTGGGATATTCAGCGTTTGCCGCAATCTTTGCCCATACGCAGGCAAACTCCGTCTCACGCAGAGCGAACTCAACACGGCGGTTGTAGCGTTTGATTCTTGACTGAGTGGTGTAAGTTCCCTGATGTCTCTCAAGGTAAAGCTCACCAACCCACTTGCTGTAGTTATCCTTGTCTGCATTGATTCTGTCAAGCATATCTATTGAATAACCCTGCTCGCAAGGAACAAGTCCGTCGCTGTTCTTTATTCTCTTCAGGCTTTCGAGGTGGAAGGTACTCGGACCGCCGCCACCGTCACCGATACCAAAGAGCATAAGAGCCTCTTCACACACAGCGTTATCCTTATAATTGCGCTCAATCTTCTTGAGAGCACGGGGCATTGCTGAGCCGTTATATGTATCCTCAGGAAGGAGGTGAGCCAGCACGCTTGTGCCGTCAATACCTACCCAATTGAAGGTATGGTGCGGATAAACGTTATGTTCACTCCACGAAAGCTTCTGTGTTACGAAATAATCAACGCCGCTGAGCTTGAGAATCTGCGGAAGAGCAGCGCTGTAGCCGAAAACATCGGGCAGCCACAGTGAACGTGCATCAACACCGAATTCATCCATAAAGAATTTTTTGCCGTAAAGGAACTGGCGGACAAGGGGCTCTGCACCGCTGACGTTTGTATCAGCCTCAACCCACATACCGCCCTGACATTCCCAGCGGTTTTCTTTTACCTTCTGCTTGATTTTTTCGTACAGCTCGGGGTAATCCTCTTTTACCCACTTATAAAGCTGAGGCTGGCTGGCACCGAAAACAAAATCGGGGTAGCGCTCCATCAGGCTGATAACGTTTGAGAAGGTGCGTGCGCCCTTACGCTTTGTTTCGCGGATAGGCCACAGCCATGCAAGGTCAATATGTGCATGACCGATACCCGTTACCTTCAGCGAGCTGTCGCCGCCCTTGCGCTCAAGCTCAGTTGCCAGAATTCTCTTAACAAGAGTTCTGTCAAAATCGGGCGAAGTAATATAACAAGCGGCATCATAAACTCTGCCGAGAAGTCGCTTGTAACGTGCCGTGTTTTTATCAAGGCACTCCAGCATATCGTAAGCAACACAAAGGTCGTAATAAATGTCTCTGAGTCCGCTGTCACAAACGGCAATATCAGCTTCGATTACCGTACCGCTGTCCTGATACTTACCAAAAAGGTCGTTGCAGCCTGCATCAGCCCAGACAGAAACCTCTCCGCTTTCCTTCGTTTCTTTATCAAGTATAAAGATACGCTTACCCGGGTTGCCCAGGCTCGTATCGTACTCTGAGCTGACGTTTGTAAGGCAAGCGACGGGCACACCGGCTTTATCAAACACGCACATCTCGCCGCTCACATCAAGCATCAGCACAAGGTTTTTGCCGCGCTCGCTCTCAGGGATTCTACCCTCAAAGCAGAACCATGCACAATCCCAGAGCTTGCCCCATGAATCACCTGCATTGAGAATTTTCTCTTCGCCCGAAAAGCGATCTGCAAATTTCACGGGTTCCTCTGTTACATAAGCCTTAACAGAAAGCGGAGCAATTTTGGTATATATGGCAGGCTTCACAGTATTGATTGCGTCTGAAACCTTGCGCATCATATATTTTTCGGAATAAGGCATACTTTGCACCCCTGCAAGGGAACTTCCCCTGCCCTTTCTTCTTCGGATTTTAAAAAAAGGCCGCATCAAAACTTAATTTTTAGTTCAAGTTCTGATACAGCCGAAAAATTGTAATTTCAGGCAGCAGGATCTGTAACTTGCGTTACCGATTCGTTCGGATCCTCTTGATTACCCTCAGATTCTGAATCCTGCGATTCACCTGAGCTCAGCGTCGGCTCCTCTGTGTCCTCCGCAGGTGTTTCGTCATCGTTCCACGGGAAGTTCGGGAGCCATGACTTTTCCGTTGTGGTTTCACCCTCGGATGTTTCACTTTCTTCCGTAACATCCGATGTATATTCCTCAGTTAACTCTGTGTTATCCTCGAAATCGGTGCTAGTGACATCTGTGGTTTCTGCCTCGGAGCTTGTGTCAGGTTCAGTGACGGTATAACTTTCTGAACTGCCGTTATTATTGCCTGAGCTGCTATTATTATTGTTGTAATGCACGTAATCGAGCGATGATTCTCGGTCTGAGCCTATCTGGATATTGGTTGTACCGTAAATTGCAAGCTGAACTCTCTGAGCAGCAAGCGGATAATCTACAACCCAGTAGGATATACCGTTGATATTGGCATCAGCGCGCGTATCTTGATCGGGCATAGTAACCTGTAATATCTCATAGTTCATCCATCCCTGAGCCAGAGCCTGGCCTGCAAAACCGAGCACCTTCGTCTTGGAGCAGTCTGTATGAAGGTGGGGAAGAACTACCTCAACCGCATTGTTGAGCTGAGATATTGTAGCGCCCTTAGCACTCCTGATAAGGGAAGATACGAAATTGCGCTGACGGCGTGTTCTTGAAACGTCGCTGTCGGCATCACTCTTACGGATGCGGCAATAGACCAACGCCTGATCGCCGTCAAGAGTTACCGTGCCGTAGTTGGGAATCTTCTTGATCTTGCTTGTTGTGCGGTTAATATACTTCTGCTCGTACTCTTCGATATTAAGCGTTACGCCGCCAAGCGCATCAACAAGATCAGAGAACGTTGTGAAGTCAACCGCTACGTAATAATCGATATCAACCTTATAATTGTTCTCAATCATTTTAACCGTAGCCTTTGCACCGCCTTTAGCAAACGCTGCATTTGCTTTAGTCCAGTAGCCTTTGCCGTTGACCTCAAAGTAGGTTCTGCTGTCACGCATAAACGATATCATGGTGATTTTCTCCGTCTTCTTGTTTACGGAAACAAGAATCATCGAGTCTGAGTTACCACCGTTTTTGACACCGTTTTTGCCGTCAATACCAAGAAGGAGAATATTGACAATATAATCCTGATCCATAATACTGCCGTCATTGTTGTACCACTTTTTGAGCAGATCATCCAACGAATCGGCATTAGACACTTCGTGCATTGCTTCGAACTGGTTTTCTTCAAAGTTCTCGGTATAGTTTTCGTCACCTTGCCATCCTTCGGATTCGGAAAGCATCTTGTCGAACATACCGGAATAGAACATCCACAATGAGAAAACAGCGATAAGAAGCAGCACGGCAAAAATCGCAATCAGAATACGTTTCAAATTCTTCTGTCTGTCCTTCAGTAAAAACTCTAAAAACTTATTGGGATAGTAAATATCTCTTTCCTCGAGAGGTTTATGTCCCTTTTTGTAGGTAGGTTTCGTTTTACTGTCGGAGTATATGTCTTCAAATTCTGTCTTTTTGCTGTTTTTGTTTTCCATATATCTCTTTCCCTCGAATTAACGAGCCATATACTTATGACTCGGCCTGAGTTGAGTCCGCCTCAACCTCGGCAGAACCTTCATCCGCACCTTCTGCATCTTCGCTCTCTGCCTCACGCTCTGCCGTGGTAACCGTGACAAGCTTATCGCTATCACCCACACGCATTACTCGAACACCCTTGGATGTTCTGGAGAAAAGGCTGATTGAATCAGCAGGCATACGGATAACAATACCCTCTGAAGAAATGAGGATGATATCCTCATCTTCCTTAACCGTCATAAGTGCGGCAACACAACCGTACTTTTCGGTCTTGTAGTTTGTAACACCCTTACCGCCTCTTGTCTGCTGGCGGTATTCGTCACCGGGGCTTCTTCTGCCGTAGCCTGTTTCGGTAACGGTAAGAACAAAGCTCTCATCCGATACAACATCCATACCGACAACCTTATCATCGCCGCGAAGCTCAATAGCCTTAACGCCGCGGGCGGTTCTGCCGATGGGACGTGCATCATTCTCATTGAATCGGATTGAGTAACCGTCACGGGTTGCGACAAGCAAGTCATCATCACCCATTGTCAGCTTAACCCATGCAAGCTCATCATCGTCATCAAGATTGATTGCAATAACACCGTTCTTACGGATGTTTTTATATGCATCAAGGAGCGTACGCTTGATGATACCGTTGCGTGTAACCATGCAAAGGTACTCGCCGTCAGCCTCAGCAGGCACGCGAATCATTGCAGAAATCTTCTCGTCTGCTTCAAGAGGCAGAAGATTTACGGCATTCATACCCTTTCCTGTACGTGAGCTTTCAGGAATTTCGTAACCCTTGAGCTTATATGCCTTACCGAAGTTGGTAAAGAACATAATATAATCGTGTGTTGAGCAGGAGAACATAGTCTGAACAAAGTCCTCCTCGCGGCGTGTCATACCCATAACACCTCTGCCGCCTCTGCGCTGGCTTCGATAAGTATCAGCAGGCATACGCTTGAGGTAACCCTTATTGGTGAGGGTATAAACGCTCTCCTCTTCGGGGATAAGGTCTTCGATGTCGACCTCACCGCTGACATTACAGATTTCCGTACGTCTGTCATCTGCAAAACGCTCCTTAGCCTCAAGAGCCTCTGCCTTGACAACGCCGCGGATTTTCTCCTCGCTGCCGAGAATCTCTGTATATTCAGCAATCTTTGCTCTGAGAGCAGCCATCTCTTCCTCAATCTTCTGGCGCTCCATACCGGTCAACTGACCGAGTCTCATCTCAACAATCTTCTGAGCCTGGATATCATCCAGACCGAAACGATCCATAAGACGGGCCTTACCTGTCTGCTGGTCGGGAGATGAACGAAGGATGCTGATAACCTCGTCGATAAAATCGAGAGCAATCAGATAACCTTCAAGGATATGTGCGCGATCCTGAGCCTTCTTCAGGTTGTACTGAGTGCGGCGCACAATAACCTCACACTGGAACTTGATGTAATTCTCAAGCATCTCCTTAAGTGTAAGGATTCTCGGAACACCGTCAACAAGCGCAAGCATAATTACGCCGAAGGTGGACTGCATCTGAGTATAGTTATAAAGCTGGTTGAGAACAACCTGCGGATTAGCATCACGCTTGAGGTCGATAACAATGTGCATACCCTCGATAGCAGAGTAGTCATTGATATCGGAGATACCTTCTATGCGCTTATCCCTTACAAGGTCTGCAATGCTCTCAATGAGCCTTGCCTTGTTGACCATATAGGGAATCTCCGTAACGCTGATGCGGAAGCGACCGTTCTTATCCTCTTCAATCTCAGCCCTTGCTCTGACGGTAACCTTGCCGCGGCCTGTAGCATATGCAGCACGAATGCCGGACTTGCCCATAATAAGGCCTGCAGTCGGGAAGTCGGGGCCCTTAATATACTCCATAAGCTCGGGAAGCTCTGCATCGGGGTTGTCGATAAGGTAGCACATACCGTCAACAACCTCGCCGAGATTGTGAGGGGGAATGTTCGTAGCCATACCGACAGCGATACCGGTTGAGCCGTTAACAAGGAGGTTGGGAATTCTTGAAGGAAGAACCGTAGGCTCCTTGAGACGGTCATCGTAGTTAGGTACGAAATCAACCGTGTCCTTATCAATATCAGCAAGCATCTCAAGCGAAATTTTGCTCATTCTGGACTCGGTATAACGGTAAGCAGCAGGCGGATCACCGTCTATTGAACCGAAGTTACCGTGACCGTCAACAAGCGTATAACGCATTGAGAAGCTCTGTGCAAGACGAACCATCGCATCGTAAACAGAAGCGTCACCGTGAGGATGGTAACGACCGAGAACAGAACCGACCGTATCGGCACACTTTCTGTATGCCTTATCGGGGTAAAGGTTGTTCTCGTACATTGTGTAGAGAATTCTTCTGTGAACAGGCTTCATACCGTCCCTGACATCCGGCAGAGCACGAGCTGTGATAACCGACATCGAATAGCTCAGGAACGATGTTCGCATTTCGTTGTTGATTTCAACGTTAATTATTTTTTGGTTAGCAACTGATTCTGCATCAAAACCCATATTTATTACCGTGCGGATTTGCAGGCATTATGCCGTAACCGCATTCCTTATCTAAATATTTGGTCTATTCTTCGTATAAAACCAATCGATAAGCTTGTTTCAAGCTTTTTAACATCGACCGGGGAAGATAATCAGAAGCGGAATAAGGTTAGCGACGAGATGTTTTTTTCGTCAGGCTAAGTGACAAGCGCAGATAATACTTGTGTATTGCCGAGCATTTTCGCAAAGCTTAACGACAAACAACCGCAGATAACTTTGTTCTGGCTTCATATTATTGACCGGGGAGATAATCAGAAGCGGAATAAGGTTAGCGACGAGATGCTTTTTCGTCAGGCAAAGTGAAAAGCACAGGTAATACTTGTGTATTGCCGAGCATTTTCGCAAAGCATGGCGGAAAAACAGCCGTCGATAAGCTTGTTAAAGCTTCTGTATTATTGACCTAATTAGTCTACAGGGAAGAATGCCTTGTGAACAGCTGAAACTGCCTTGTCTGCATCCTCTGCATTGATGAGAACGGAGATCTTGATTTCGCTGGTGGAAATCATCTGGATGTTGATATCCTTCTCATAAAGTGCCTCAAACATCTTGGAAGCTGTGCCGGGGTGAGTTTCCATACCTGCACCGACAACAGAAACCTTAGCAACGTTTGTATCGCAAACTACGCTACCCTCTTCAAGATCAAAGGAATCAGTAATAGTCTGAACTGCAAGCTCACCGTTGGACTTCGCAACTGTGAATGTGATATCCTTTGTGTCGTTTCTGCCGACAGACTGAAGGATGATATCAACATTGATATTCTTTGCAGCAAGCTTTGAGAAGAGTTTGAATGCGATGCCGGGTGTGTTGGGAACACCGATAACTGATATACGAGCAACGTCAGTGTCCTTTGTGACACCTCTGATTAACATTTTTTCCATTTTAGCTACCTCCTTAACGATTGTGCCGGGTACTCTCTTGAGGCTTGAAAGAACCTCTACCTCGACGTTGTATTTCTTGGCCCTTTCGACCGAACGGTTGTTGAGAACCTGTGCACCGAGCGTTGCAAGCTCGAGCATCTCGTCATATGTGATTTCTGCAAGCTTCTTTGTACCTTCTACCTTGCGGGGGTCTGCTGTGTAAACACCCTCAACGTCGGTGAAGATCTGGCAACGGTCTGCGTGAAGAGCTGCTGCAATTGCAACCGCACTTGTGTCGGAGCCGCCTCTGCCGAGTGTTGTGATATCGTCAAAACCGTTGAGACCCTGGAAGCCTGCAACGATAACAATATTCTTCTTGCCGATTTCGTTCTTGAGTCTTTCAGGCTGAACTGTCTTGATTCTTGCAGAACCGTAGACGTTGTCAGTTCTGAAACCTGCCTGCCAACCGAGAAGAGAAACTACCGGGTAGCCTTCCGCCTCAATTGCCATCGCAAGCAGTGCGCTGGACATCTGCTCGCCTGCGCTGAGGAGTGAATCCATCTCGCGCTTTGATGCCTTCGGATTAAGCTCAGCTGCCTTTTCGATAAGGTCGTCTGTTGTGTCACCCTGTGCGGAAACAACAGCAACAACATCATTACCCTGCTTGTAGGTGTCGATGATGATTGAAGCTACGTTGCGTACACGGGCTGCATCAGCAACAGAGCTGCCGCCGAATTTCTGTACTATCAATCCCATTTATGATTACCTCCTGTGGTAACTGCCGCTTTTGCGACAGCTTTCAAAAGTAAATTTGAACCTGTTTATTATTATATTACTGCTAAACTCAATAATCCGTTACACGGATAACGCTGCCGACGCTAACGCCTGCTGCGGCAATCTTCGCGTCGAACTCACGCTGTGTGAGAGCAGCTGTGATGAAGCCGATTTCGTCTGCAGCAGCACCTTCGTATGTGAGGTACTGAACATCGCCGAACTGTGCGGCAACTGCCTGCTTTGCGGCAGCAACATCGTCAGCCTGTGCACGAACGAAGAAAGGATGCTTGATGTCGAGATAGTCAACAACGTAATCCTCTACGCTGTCCTCCCAGCCGAAGAACTTTCTGCGCTCGGTGTGTCTTGCGCAGTCGATAACGTCTGCAACAACAGCACTTGCTGTCGGGAGCTTACCTGCGCCTCTGCCGTAGAATACTACATCGCCGATTGCGTCACCCCTGACGAGGATTGCGTTGAATACATCGTCAACGCCTGCAAGCTGGCTGTGGCTCTGGATGAATGCGGGTGAAACCATTGCGCTGATCTTGCCGTCGCCATAGCGTGTTGCACGGCCGATAAGCTTGATTACACCGCCCCATGCCTTTGCGTACTCAACGTCTGCAAGTTTAATCTCTGTGATGCCCTCTGTGTAAACAGAGTCGGGGTAAACGTGCTTGCCGAAGCAGAGAGAAGCGAGGATGCAGATTTTTCTGCAAGCGTCCTTACCCTCAACATCAGCGGAAGGATCGCGCTCAGCATAGCCGAGCTCCTGAGCAATCTTGAGTGCATCTGCAAAGTTCATACCGTCGTTAATCATCTTTGTGAGGATAAAGTTGGTTGTACCGTTGAGGATACCTGCAATCTCATCTATTTCGTTTGCTGCAAGGCAGCTGATAATCGGGCGGATAATCGGGATGCCGCCGCCGACACTTGCCTCGAACATAAAGTTGACATTCTTTTCTTCTGCTACCTTGAGAAGTTCGTTACCCTTAGCGGCAACAAGCTCCTTGTTTGAGGTAACAACGCTCTTGCCTGCTTTGAGGCAATCGAGAACGAACTCGTAAGCGGGATGAACGCCGCCCATTGTTTCAACAACGATTCCGATTGATTCATCGTTCAGAATATCCTTGAAATCTTTTGTGAGGAGAGCCTCGTTCTCATCGCCGGGGAAATCACGCAGGTCGAGAATGCGTGTGAGTTCAAGTGACTCCTGCATACTTTTTTTAACGATGCTTGCGTGGTTTTTTTTGAGCACTTCGGCAACGCCTGAACCGACGACACCATAGCCCATAACTGCTATATTCATCTGTAATTCCTCCGAGGGGATTAGTTTGTTTTTGGGAACTGTTTTCTGAAAAAACATATACTTACCCAATAATACTTTGCTATTATAACACATTATAATAATATAATAAAGAGAAAACCAAAAAAAATTCGCAAATTTATGTATAATTTACGCTTTATTTCTGCGATTTTTTCATTAAAAATAACCTCTTTCACAAAGAAAAAGCTCCCCTTTGTCACAAGAGGAGCCGGCACATAATCAACCGAGATATTTACCGATTTTAGGGTCTATGAAAGCGTTGGGATTTTTCTCTTTTACACGCTGTGTAATTTCGCTGAAAAGCTGCTTATGCTCACACATCACACAGCCGATTAACGCAGGCTGATAAAAATCATCAGCCAATATGCGAAGGTTACAACGCCAGAAGAGAATATCCCTGGAAAGCTCAAGACGCGTAACCGTTGAATACGGCACAACAATCTCTTTACCGGGGTCACTTCCCTGCGAGCCGAAGGGTGTTTTCTTGCCCAATTCAACAGAGCTTCTGTCCTTCACACGGAAGCCTTTGAGAATAAAAGCCGTATCCGTTACGGTAACCTTTTCTTTGAGCGACGGCACAAAGATAAGCAAAAACAGAACGAGCAGAACAACCACCGCATAAAGGAAAACTCTGCTCTCACCTGCATTGGGCACAAAGTAGTAAATTATGCCGAGCAGCAAAAACATCAGCACAAGTGACATAAGAGCTGAAAGCAGGGTCAAGCCTTTATTTCTTTTATAAGTTTTCATTATATCATCTCCGCAAGCTATTTTACATTCATCGGCAAAAAAAGTCAAATCCAACATTTTTCGGGTTGTAAAAGCCAACCGGAAATGGAATCTTTTTGCTGATTTGTAATTATTTTTTCGTTGCGCTCCCGTATTCTCTATGTTATAATAAAGCTGTCAAATTTTAAATAAAAGGTGAATACCGATGAAAATAAAAACGAAACAGCTCAGCTATGACGAGGTTATGGCTCTGCCGAGGCCCGAGCACAAAAGCCCAATAAAGCCGAATCCTCTGCTGACGGGCGTCGTAAGGCTCGCCGCAATTCCCGATATGCTGGCAACAAATTTCAAATACACAGAAGAACGGATGGATTTAGTCAAGGACAAGCCCTGCCTTATCCTGATGAACCATTCCAGCTTCATAGACCTTAAAATCGCCTCTAAAATCTTTTATCCGAAACAGTACGGAATTGTATGCACCTCCGACGGATTTGTCGGCAAAAGGCAGCTTATGCGAATGATAGGCTGTATTCCTACGCAAAAATTCGTCAGCGACTACACACTCATTGAAGACATTAAATATATGCTTCACGAAAAAAACACAAGTGTACTGATGTACCCGGAGGCCAGCTACTCTTTTGACGGCACAGCCACCGCCCTGCCACGAAAGATGGGTGTGCTGCTCAAGAAGCTCAAGGTGCCTGTTGTTACAATCATCACAAAGGGCGCATTCACCCGTGATCCGCTTTACAATATGTTGCAGTTGCGCAAGGTCAACGTCACCGCACACGTCAAATGCCTTGTAACGGCCGAAGAAATCAAAGAAAAGACCACTGCAGAGCTTGATGAAATGCTCGACAAGGAATTCAGCTTTGACAACTTCAAATGGCAAAAAGACAGCAAAATTGAAATAAACGAGCCATTCCGCGCCGACGGACTCCACCGAATCCTATATAAATGCTGTGAATGCGGCACAGAAGGCCAAACCGAAGGAAAGGGTACGAAGCTTACCTGCAAACATTGCGGCAAAGAGTGGGAGCTCACTCCCCTGGGCGAATTAAAGGGCAACGGATTCAACGCGAAATTCACCCATATCCCCGATTGGTACGCTTGGGAGCGCGCCTGCGTACGGGATGAGCTTGAAAACGGCACGTACAGCCTCGAGACCGACGTTAAAATCGGCATGATGGTCGATTACAAAGCAATCTATATGGTCGGTAACGGTCACCTGAGCCACAGTAACAGCGGCTTTCACCTGACCGGCTGTGACGGCAAGCTCGAATACGAGCAAAACGCTTTGGCTAACTACGGACTCTACTCTGACTACTTCTGGTATGAGCTTGGCGATATAATCTGTATCGGCAACAAAGATGCGCTCTACTATTGCTTCCCGCAGGATAACACCCCCGTTGCAAAAACAAGAATGGCCGCCGAAGAACTGTACAAGCTCACCAGACAGCAAAAAAAGAAAAAAGCCAACGAAAACAGCTGAAATAAAAACGTCATTTCAACAGCGAAGTTGAAATGACGTTTATTTTTTATATCTTCTGTCTGCCCTCAAGAGCTCTGAGCAAAGTTACCTCGTCAGCATATTCAAGATCTGCACCGACAGGCACACCGTAAGCAAGGCGGCTTGTTTCAACACCCATAGGTTTAAGAAGACGTGAAATATACATTGCTGTAGCTTCGCCCTCAACCGTCGGGTTGGTTGCCATAATTACCTCTTTGATTTCGCCGCTGCCCATTCGTGCAATAAGCTCTTTAATATTGAGTTGCTCAGGGCCAATGCCGTTAAGCGGAGAAATAACACCGCCCAGCACGTGATAGGTGCCGTTAAATTCGTGCGTGCGCTCAATAGCTATAACGTCCCTCGGGTCTTCAACAACACAGACGAGCGAAACGTCTCTGTCCACACGCGAACATATCGGGCAAAGCTCATCCTCAGAAAGATTGCAGCACACTGAACAACGGTGTATTTTTTCGTGAGCATCAAGAATAGCCTTGGCAAAGCTCTGCGCCTGCTCATTGCTCATATTCAGCACGTGAAAAGCAAGGCGCTGTGCAGTTTTATGACCTATGCTCGGCATACGCTCAAACTGCTCAATCAGCCGCGCAAGGCTTGCAACTTCGTAACCCATAATCAGAACAGACCGGGGATGCTAAGACCGCCCTGAGCTTTCTCCATACCCTGAGCCATAGCATCCTCTGCCTTGCGCAGAGCCTCATTGACTGCCGCAATAACAAGATCCTGAAGCATCTCAACCTCTTCGGGATCAACAGCTTCGGGGCTGATTTTGATATCTTTTACAACTTTTGCGCCTGTAACGGTTGCCTCAACAACACCACCGCCTGCAGAGGCTGTGAAATCAGTTGCTTCAACCTCTTCCTGTGTTCTCTTAATCTGTTCCTGCATATCCTGCAGTCTCTGGAGCATTGCTGCCTGACCACCCTGAGGTGCACCGGGAATTCTTGCTTTCATTTTTATCTATCCTTTCATCATTGTTTCAGTTTATTATTTTTACGCCCAATTCCCCTGCCTTGGCTATAAAAGATGCCAACGGGTCAGCCGGAGCCTCAGCTTCATCAACCGGAGGAGGCGTATTGGGAACCGGGGGATTTGCCTTGTTTATGCCGATTTTATATTTTATACCTGTTACGTTAAATATAGCACGGCGAAGATCAATGGAATTGTTATTTGTTTTGAGAAGCGCACCAAGCGACTCGTTTTTTGAATAAATAACAACGTGATCTCCCTTGATATATGCCGCCGAGTTGCTGAGAACACCAGCGAGCGGACGATTGATACCCTTGAGTTCTTCCAGAACATCAGGCCAACAGCTCATCTCGCCATCGGGAAGCTTTTCGGGAGCAGACGGCGCAACTGCCTGAGGCTGCTGTGTCTGCGGAGACTGAGAATCCTGCTCAGCAGGTCTGACCGCAACACCTGAGCGAATCATACTTTCAAGCGCTGCGACACGCTTCAGGAGCGCATCAACGCTGCTGTCAAGATTCGGAGAGCAAAGGCGGACAAACGCCATCTCAGTTTCAACCCTGCGGTTGAGACCCTTACGCAGGTTGCCTGACGTAGATTCAAGCACACCGAGAATATACATAATATGCTCGAGCGTATAGCTGAGCGCCTGGCTTTCCATCTGTTTGAGCTCTGAAGCCGTGCAGACAATCAGACCTG
>JAFOBC010000027.1 GCA_017382015.1 Clostridia bacterium | reverse complement strand
GTGTAATGCGCAAGGGCGACGTTGAAATCAGCCGCGAGATAATCGAGCTGATAAAAAATAACCCCTACCGTGACGATGCGGCAGAGGATTACAGCGAGCGCTTTTCGTGGAAGTTTATTGCTCGCAAAATTCTTGACTCTCAAGAGGAATATCTGAAGCTCAGCGATGAGATTGTGGAGCTGTTAAGCAAATAACAATCCTCCGTCACGGCTTCGCCGTGCCACCTCCTTTCAAAAGGAGGTTTACTCTAATTAATATCGCTGTGAATTGCTTTGTCAAAAGCTCCTTTTGAAAGGAGCTGTCGAAATCGCTTGCGATTTTGACTGAGGATTGTGAAAGACAGAGGCGAAAGCTTTCCTCGGTGTCTCAACATACGACAGTACAGCAATTTTATTGAGGTATCAAAAACATAAAGCCAGAGACAGAAACTTTCCTCGGTGTCTCAACATACGATAGGCGATCCATTTTATTGAGGTATCAAAAATGCAGAAGATGATGAGCCATATGCGCTCTGCGATGGAAAAATATAATATGATAACCGCAGGCGACAGAGTGGCGGTCGGTTTGTCAGGCGGTAAGGACAGCACGGCAATGTTGGTTGCCCTTGCAAATATCAGGCGGTTTTATCCTGAGCCTTTTGAGCTTGTTGCAATTTCGCTTGATCCGTGCTTTGGCGGTGAGGAAACCGATTTTTCTCCGCTTGAAAAGCTGTGTGCCGAGCTTGGGGTTGAGTACATAATCAAGCGTACGGAGCTTGGCAAAATAATTTTTGAAACCCGTAACGAGAAAAATCCCTGTAGCCTGTGTGCAAAAATGCGCCGTGGTGCGTTGCACGATGCGGCAAAGGCGGCAGGATGCAACAAGGTGGCGCTCGGTCATCATATGGATGACGCGGCGGAAACTTTTATGATGAATCTGCTCAATGGCGGACATATCGGCTGTTTTTCACCCGTGACGTATCTTTCACGCAAGGATATCCACGTAATCCGCCCGATGATTTTTTGCCGCGAGAGTGAGCCTGCGCGTATATGCCGCAGGATGGAGTTGCCCGTAGTCAAGAGCAGATGCCCTGCAGACGGTGTTACGGAGCGCGAGAGCATGAAGCAGCTGCTTTCGGACTTTGAGAAAAAGTACGGCGATATACGCTCAAAAATAATCGGCGCTATGCAGCGCAAAGGAATAGACGGATGGGGATATGAAAATGAGGAAGATTGAAGCGATTTTGTTTGATATGGACGGAGTGCTCGTTGACTCCGAAATTCCGCTTATGAAGTGCTGTATCAAGCACCTTAAAGAAAAGTACGGCATCGAGGCAAAGCTCGAGGATTTCAACGATTTTGTCGGTATGGGCGAGGATGCCGCAATCGGCGGAGTTGTTGAGAAAAACGGCGGCACTTATCTTCCGCAGATGAAGGATGAGTGCTACGAGATTTATATTCAGCTGGCAGGCACTATTGTTGATGCCGCACCCGGTATGAGCGAGGCTTTGCCCGAGCTTAAAAAGAAATACCGCCTGGCTGTTGCCTCCTCTGCGGACAGACGCAAGGTTATTACGAATATCAACGTGCTCGGTGTGGATGAGAGCGTTTTTGACGCTGTTATTACGGGCAGCGATATTACAAACAAAAAGCCCGACCCCGAGATTTATCTCAAAGCCGCCGCGGCTGTCGGTGTCAGCCCTGAAAACTGTATGGTTGTTGAGGATGCCGTTGCAGGTGTGCTCTCGGGCAAGGCTGCAGGTTGCTACGTTGTAGGTGTCAAGGGCAGTTTTGGTAAGGATGAGCTTATTGCCGCAGGCGCAGATGCATTTGTTGACACAACCTGCGGTATAGTTGACATACTTGGCTGATTTTGCTAATATTTAAATAAAGAAAATAGCAAAGGAGACGTATTTATGAAAAAAATTATTTCATTGATTCTTGCTGTTATTATAGCTTTTGGTGCTTGTGTCTGTGCAGGCGCTGTTGACCTGAGACCTCAGGTCGGCAAACTCAGAGAGCAGTTCAAGGCGGGCGAAGGCCCTGTTGCGGGCAGCTATTCGGTTGAGTATATGTACTATTCGCCTGTCAAAGCAAACGATACAAAAAAATATCCGCTTGTCATCTGGTTCCACGGTATGAGCGACGGCTCGTACAACGGTGAGCAGGTTAACGAAAATTACGTTGCATTCTGGGCAAGCGATGAGTTCCAGAGCAGATTCGGTGATGTTGACGGCGCTTTCATTCTTGCACCGCGTTCCCGTGAAGAATTTCAGGATTATTGGGGCACTTCAATGATTATGCCCACACGTGCCGCAATCGATGATTTCATCAAGAAGTACGGCGATAATATTGACCTTAGCCGTATCTATCTCGGTGGCTACTCAATGGGCGGCAAGATGGTTTACAATATGGCTGTTGCATACCCCGATATGTTTGCGGCTATCTTCCCGATTTGCCCCGCTACCTCACCCTCAACAAGCCAGTTTGAGCTGATTAAGGATATTCCCGTGTGGCTCACTTCCGGTAAGCCGGACCCGATTGTCAATTACTCCAAGAGTGTTGCTCCCGGTTGGGAGAGACTTTGCAACACAAGTGCTGTTGCGGAGGATTGCCGCTTCACAACTCTCGATAAGGTCTGCTTTGCCGACGGTGAGGCTTGTCCGAGCGCACACTATGCCTGGTTTGCCGTAAATAACGATATGTTCGCATATGATGACGGCGATTATCCCTATGCCTCAACTGTTGACGGCAAGGGTAACACAGTCAAGCTCAAGAGCCCCAACGGTATGATTTCGTGGCTCTACTCCTTCACATCGGATTATGACGGCACACCTGCTACCGATATGGGCAACCTCGAAGGCACAGGCAGTACATCAAGCATTATTTCGCTTATCCTCAGCTTTGTCGATCTTGCTGATATCTTCCGGAAGGTATTTGATTTCTTTATGAGCATTCTTGCTAAATTTGCTTTTTAATTTCTGATTAAAATTAAACGGAGGCGTACGGTTTTGTTCCGTATTGCCTCCGTTTTTGTTGAAGTTTTATACAAATGCTCCTTTTGAGGTTAGGGGTGCATTTACTGAAAATACATATGATAATCGCCATTTGCCTTATTGTCTATATCTTCCTGTGTTGTGAAGGAAATCATAGCTTTTCTGTAGGTTAACGAATGCAAAATGCTTTGTTGTTCCTCGTCTGTTCCGTTGCAAAAAGTAATGTCAGGAGCACCCATATTTGTAATCTCAAACGCCTCTTGCGGATATCCCAAATCAATCAAATTGCGAATTGTCGCTTTCTCCAAATCATCACAATAGCCTGATGATTTTGCAGCTTCTAATTCAGCATCAGTCTGAAAGAGATACCAAACCACAAGATTTTGCGGAGCAATATCAAATGCACCGTAAAAGAAATTCTCATATATTCTCGGGGTTCTGTCGGCAAATTCCGCAACAACTTTTTTAACAGCCTTTTTTATAATACGATTTCGTTTTGAGAAGAACATAGAAATCACCGCCTTTTCTTCATTATACCACAAAAAGAAAATAACCGCAATCTTGTGTAAAGATTGCGGTTGTTTTGCGAAAGAGCGACTAAAAGTAGTATAAACAGAGGTAAAAACGACCAAAAGTAATGTTATTTTGTTTTACTTTGCATGACGATAGTCAACACTATTGATATAACAAAAGAAAAGCCAAGATACAATAAGAACGGCAAATCCATAATTTTTCCCAAAAAAGAATTGAAGCCGTCAAATACGCAATCAATAGTAACCGCTATTACATTGCAGAGACAAAATCCGACGAATAGTATTCCAAAAAATTCAAGGAACAAAACGAATAGACCTAACCGTTTCTTATGTTTCTCGTTTTTCATTTGTCCTCCTTTGCTGTCTTGCAGGAAGCAATCAAAAGCCTACGAATATTACCGCAAAGTTTCTCCGCATATTGATATGTAGCTGTATCTATTCTCTTGGTTTCACACATCAATTTCAACCAATAACTAGTTTCATTTGATTCTTTCAATGCGATTTCTAATTTTGCCACAAAATCCTTCTTGCTCTGTGCGTATTGGGCTTCATAAATATTCGCACCAACCGATGTGCCTGCTCTTGCAAGTTGATCGGTCATATAAGCACTTTTCGGTGCGGTTACACCGTCAACAAGATTAACAATCGCAACCGCAAATTCAAAAGATAAGTCAAGCAATTTGTTTTCGGACATAAAAGCACCTTCTTTCGTCAAGATTATACCATAAGATGCTGCACTTTTCAATGATATATCGCTGACGCGATATGATATACGGCTTGCGCCGTATGATATATTTGCGCACGCAAATATGATATAATATCCGTTCCTTCATATGCCGAAGGCATATATCATCCACCGAAGGTGGATATCATATCGAAGATATATCACCCGTTCCGCAAGGAACGGATATCATTGAAAAAAGCCACCTTTGTCGGCAGACAAAAGTGACTTTTTTCGTGGCGGAGAAGGAGGGATTTGAACCCTCGCGCCAGTTTCCCAACCTACTCCCTTAGCAGGGGAGCCCCTTCACCACTTGGGTACTTCTCCATAATGGTAAATTGATGTATAAAATATAAACCCCGAAGGGCTGTTTGAAAAAGTGGCGGAGAGAGTGGGATTCGAACCCACGGTACGTTGCCGTACGACGGTTTTCAAGACCGTTCCGTTATAACCACTTCGGTATCTCTCCGTATGTGCACGAATTATACTACCATATAAATCAAAGCTTGTCAAGAGTTTTTTTGTTCCGTTTTAAATTTAATTTTTTATTTAATATCAGCTCAGGATATAAAGTAACATCATAACGGTTGTCATATCGCCGCCGTCCGCGAGCAGAATCAGTATCAGCCCGAGCAGAAGCAGGCTTTCGTCGCTCTTCGGTTCGGGTTGATACCTCTGTTTTATTCTGCGCAGATATACGTGCGATATTCGGTCTGCCTGGTCTTGCATTTTTCTCAGCTCACAGTCCAAAGCCTTCACCTCTCAGTATTGGCAGAATTTCGAGCAGGCGTATCAGCTGCATTGCTTCGTCTGCCTTTTTGCGGCGTGTTTTGCTCAGCAATGGTTTTAGCGCGCATATCAGCCGGGTTCTGTCGTTGTCGCCTGCGTTTGTCAGCATGGGCATCAGCTGCATAATTTTTGCCAGCATATTCGGGTCTATTCCGCCGAAAATATCGGGTGCAGGCTCTTCGGTTTGCTGTGTGCCGAAGAGCTGCTGTGCCGTATCGCCCAGCGCAGACAGATCCTCTGCGCTCAGGCTTTCAAGCAGGCTGTTTATATCCGGCATATTCATTCTTTTTTACCCATCTTTTTCATAATCTCCTGTGCCTGCGGACTGTTCATCAGGCGCTCAAGCGCTGTCTTGTCGCGCAGGATGCTGTCAATTCTCTGCCGCTGTTCCGGTGTCAGCTTGTTGTTGATAATGTCCTGCGCAATGCTGCTGTTTTGTGTGCCGCCCTTTGAGTTCATCAGCAGGCGCATAAGCTGCTCGGGTGAGAAATTACTGCCGTTCATTGAAATCACCGCCTGAATATGATATACTTACTGTCATCTTATGTTTGGGGAATGGAAAGTATGAAAAGAGTTCTTGTTGTTTCTGATTCTCACGGTGCTGTTGATAAGCTGGATCTCATCCTGAGCAAACAGCCTCAGGCAAAAATCGTGTTTCACCTGGGCGACGGTACGCGTGACCTCGAGCTGGTAAAGCATAAGTATCCCGACAAATACTTTCACTGCGTTGAAGGTAACTGGGAGCAGGCGTGGAGGATGATAGGCGATTTGCCCGAGTACATCGTGGATGAGATTGAGGGCAAGCGTTTCTTTGCCTGCCACGGTCATACTTTCCTTGTCAAATACGGATTGAGCTCACTTGTCGAGATTGCAAAAGCAGAAAAAGCCTCTGTTGCATTATATGGTCACACTCACAGGCAGGACACACACCACCGCGACGGAATCCTGTTTTTCAACCCGGGCAGTGTGCGCGAGGGCAAATTTGGCGCAATTGACGTTGCAGAAAACGGAATTTTGCCCGTTTTGCTTAATTTGGATTAACTTTTTTCTGCAAAATACTTGAAAAAAATGTATTTGTGTATTAAAATAAATTGACTATAAATGTTCAATTTTAAGTTCAGATTTTTATTTATTGGAGGAAATACAAATGGTTTCAGCAGGCGATTTCAGAAACGGCATCACCTTCGAGATGGACGGTAACGTTTACCAGATTATCGAGTTCCAGCACGTTAAGCCCGGTAAAGGTGCAGCTTTCGTTCGTACAAAGATCCGCAACGTTATTGCAGGTTCTGTTGTTGAGCGTACATTCAACCCCACAGAAAAATTCCCCACCGCTTACATCGAGCGTAAGGAAATGGAATATTCCTACAACGACAGCGGTCTCTACTACTTTATGGATCCCGAGACATACGATATGATTCCGATCGGTGAAGATACTCTCCCCGACAACTTCAAGTTTGTTAAGGAGAACGAGACTTGCCGTATCCTCTCCTACAAGGGCAACGTTTTCGGCGTTGAGCCCCCCACAAACGTTACACTTCAGGTAACTCAGACTGATCCCGGCTTCGCAGGCAACACAGCTACAAACGCTACAAAGCCCGCAACACTCGAGACAGGTGCTGAGGTTAAGGTTCCGCTCTTCATCGAAGAGGGCGAAATGATTATCGTTGATACACGTACAGGCGAGTATCTCAGCCGCGCATAATTCACACATTAAAAATTTTATCAGCTTGTTAGTAAAAGAAAAATTTACTGTGCGCTTCTGCGGTCTCTTTTCCCGTACGAATGTGCATATTAAATAACAAAATTTTCAGTAACATAAAGGGAGGCAATTACCATGGCAATGACATTGACAGAAAAAGCTGCATACATCAAGGGTCTCGCAGAGGGACTTGGCCTTGACGAAAGCAAACCCGAAACAAAAATCATCAACGCTCTTCTTGATCTCGTTGATGATCTTTCACTCACAGTATCTGACCTTGAGGACGAGCTTGCTCTTGTCGGCGAGCAGGTAGACGCTGTTGACGAAGATCTCGACGCTCTTGAGTCATATGTCTATGACGATGATGATTGCGACTGCGATTGTGACTGCGATTGCGACTGCTGCGGTGACGATGATGAGTTCTTTGAGGTTGAGTGCCCCGCTTGCGGTGAGGTAATCAACGTTGACGAAGGCATCCTCGAGAGCGGAAGCATCGAATGCCCCAATTGCGGCGAAAACCTTGAGTTCGACATCGAGTATGATGACGAAGAAGAGGATGAGGACTGATTTTTAAGGTCTGACCGGTAAAAAACAGAACGCCCACACTTCACTTATGAGGTGTGGGCGCTTTTTGTTGTTTATATCAGAAAGAAAAAGTTCCGCTACCACACGGTAACGGAACTTTTGGCTTTTATTTATTCTTTTCGATGAATGCTGCAAGCTTGCCGACGGTGATACAATCTCTGAAGTTGTCGGGTGTGAGCTGTACGCCAAAGGTGCTGAAAAGATCATCACCGAAGCAGATGAGGTCAAACGATGACATACCGAGGTCTGTTTTGATGTTTGTGTCTGCGGTTATTTCATCGTCAGGCTCAACGTAGTTGAGAAGCATATCAATAATTTGTTCGAGCATATTATTTCACCTTATCCTCTCTGATTCTGTCAAGAATTTCACCAACGGTGATGTCGGGGTTTTCAAGGCCGAGCATAAGCGTATCGTGAATCTTGTCATAGAAGTGAAGAAGCTCTTCACCGGGGTTGTTGCAGATTCTGTATTCGAAGTTGAAGTCGAGACCGTTGTCGTAACTTCTGTGCATAACTGTCAGATAGAGCGGCTGAACGGAAGCGTCGTTATTGTACCAGAAGCCGCGGCTTGTCTTCTTCATTTCCTCGCCGTAGTAGGGCATCGGGAAATAGGGATGATATGAGAACGTTATGCACTCGTAAGTATAGCGCATTGAGCACTTCATTGCAAGATGTCTGTGAATAACTGCTTCCATGGGGCTGATGTTTGAATGCTGGAAAATTTCATTCTGTGCCTTTTCAATAACTCTTACAGCCTCTTTGAACGTCATTTCCGGCTCAACAATGTTTCTCATTGAGTAAAAATGCATTCTTACGCCGCCTGCTTTTTTGTCAAGCAGGGTAGCTCTTCTGTTAATCATCAGCTTGTATGAAATATCCTTTTCATCGTTGTTGAATGATGAAAGGGCACTTCTCATACCCATCATAAGTACGCAGGGAACGGAGAGGGAGTTCTCCTCGCACATCTTCATCAGCCTTGCAGAGGTTTCTGCATCAAGGCTGAATTTGAGCGTTCTTGAATCGGGGTTGTCGCCGTCGAGAACCTTTGCCTTGCGCAGGTCGGGCTTCTTGGCTTCGATTCTCTGCTCAATCAGACGGCTGGGGCGTACGTAGTCCGTGTAAATCGGCTCGGTTGTGTCCTTGATGGTGCTTTTCCAGAATGCGACGTCCTTTTTGTGTTGGTCGGATTTCTTGTATTCAAGCTCCTTTTTTACCATCTCAAGGTAGCTGCGCATGGGTTTGGGGTAAGCCGTGCCGTATTTTTTGTGCAGATAAATTGCAACTATATCACCGAGGAATACCTTTGATGAATAGCCGTCAAAGGCGAGGTGATGCAGCTTCATATAAATACCGTTGTAGTTGTTTTCCAGGTGAATAATGCGGACCTCATTGACGGGCTTGTGGAACATATCGATCAAAGAGTGTGAACGCTGCTTGAGAAATTCGTGAGCATCGTCCCAAGTCATATGCGACAAATCCTCTTCGATTACTTCGATTTCGTGCTTGTCCGCAAGGTACTGAACGACCTTTTTCATAATGAGGCCTGTCTTTGCAAAACGCAGGCGGATACACTCGCATCTGTCCATTGCTTCGTAGATGGCTTCCCTCATTACTTCGGTGTCAAATTCGCCCTGCCAGTAGTAGCCTGTGACGATGTTGAGCACGGGGGCATCTGTGCTGTGGTGCTCCGAGAGGTAATACATAAGATGCTGTGCGGGAATAACCGGATAAGCTTCTTTTTTTGTTCCGTCGGGAAGTTTGATGGTCATCATTATTTCTGCAACTCCTTTGCGCTTTTTAGCGGTAGGTTACACTCTTGCGCTTTATTTTACCCGTAGTTGTTTTGGGGAATGGAGTTTCTCTGATTCGGATTTCTGCGATTTCGCGCTCAACTCGTTCGCCCTTGTTTGCTTCGGCTACCTTTTCGTTGAGGTATGCCTGAATATCTTCAATGCCTGCAACTGCAAGGTAATCCGCATCAAGGAAAACCTCAGCAACAATCTTGTTATCCTCAGCACTGACAACAATTTCTTTGATTGTCTTTTCGTCTGCAAACTTCTTTTCAAGCTCTTCGGGGGAGATGTTTTCGCCGTTTGAGAGGATGATAAGGTTTTTGATTCTGCCCGTAACGTAGAGGTGTGTTTCGTCTTCGCTGAATCTGCCGAGGTCACCTGTTTTGAGGTAGCCGTCTTCTGTGAATACAGCGGCTGTTTCTTCAGGCTTTTTGTAGTAGCCGAGCATTACGGATCTGCCCTTGACCTGAATCTCACCGTCTACAATTCTTACGTCGCAGATGCTCTTGAGCAACTTGCCGCTTGAATCCTTGTTGACGTCTGTGAAATCGGCTGTTGTGATTTTGGGGCTTGTCTCTGTCATACCGTAGCCCTGGCGGAGCATAATGCCGTATTTCTCATATTCCGCAACAAGGCCGGGGCCGAGATATGCGCCGCCGACACCGATCCAGCGGATGTTTTTGCCGAATACCTTCTCGGCAACTTCGCGGGGTCTCAGGTCGGGGAATCGCTTGTGGAGGATATTGACCTTGCGGATAAGTGCCTCACAAATCATGGGCACAAGGCGCATTGTTGTGGGCTGGAAGGTTGCAAGGTTTCTGCCGATGTTTGCCATATCGCCGTTGAGGCAGACCGTAAGTCCGTCAAGCAGCGGCTTGAAATAGTCGCAGGAGAAGCAGAAAATGTGGTGCATCGGCAACACGGAAAGATAAACGTCATCGCTGTCAAGCTCAAGCTCGGGGTAAGTGACGTTGGCGATAAGGTTTTCGGAGGAGAGCATAACGCCCTTTCTTACACCTGTTGTGCCGGATGTGTATATGATTGCAGCACAGTCGTTGGGGTCGAGCTCAACGTCTGAAAGAGCTGCATATTCGGAATCGGAGCCGTAGTCTTTGTAAATCTGTGCAAACCATTCCTCGTTGCCCATATTTACGCATACCTTAAGCCTGCTGTATCTTTCGCAGATTGCCTTTGCGCTCTCTGCGTAATCATCTTCGTAGAAGAGCGCCTCAACGTCGCCATCCTCAAAAAGCTCAACCGCTTCGTCAACCGTCATATTGGGTGCGAAGGGGAGGAAAACGTTGCCGCTGATGAGCGTGCCTGTGATGGCTGTAATATATTCGTATGATGTTTTGCCTATAACAGCAATGTGCATTCTGTCGGGGCATACACAGCGGATGTATCTGCAAAGTGCAAGGCTGTTTTCTCTGAGCGTATTAAAGCTTTTTTCAATAATTTCGTCGCCTTTGAGATATTTTATAAATGATTTTTCTGCAAAAAGCTTTGCGCTGTTATCCAGCATGTCTCTGACAGTATGGATATTTGCGTAAATGTCATTTACCTGAGTAATTGAATTCATAACAATATTTTACCTTTCTCAAATTGGGTCTGTTTTAATCCGGAAGTTTATCAACTGTAATATATACCATAGTATTGTTAAAAATAAGTAAACTGCACAAACCCACAATAACCCATCATCTTTCATTTTATCATATAATACGAGCTTTATATTTCTTTATCGAAATTATAATCGAGAGTTATTGTTCGTTTTTCGAAAAAACACCCCCAAATCCTTGTTTGGTCAGGAATTCAGGGGTTAAGCTTTTATTCTTCCTCTTCTTCAACTAATAAATCAATGAAGCAGTCTTTGCTTTTAAAAACGACTCTGTGATATTCGTGTCCTCCGTCAACGGAGCAGGCGCCGCAGCTGCAGGTGACAAAATCGTGCGTGTATTTGGATTCGATTATGTCTCCGCAGAGCTTGCACTGTATCGCGTTTTTGATTATTTTAGCCATATGTTATGTCCTTTCTTCAGATTGTTTTATTGTTATATTTCAGCGAACGGAATACCCATTCCTTTTGCATACCCCTGCGCATAGCTGCCGTAGGCGCCGCGGATTGTGAGGTTTTTGCAACCGCAGAACGCCTCATCACCAATGCTTGTAACGCTGTCAGGGATAATGATGCTTGTGAGGTTTTCGCAACAGCGGAACACCTCATCACCAATGCTTGTAACGCTGTCAGGGATAATGATGCTTGTGAGGCCTTCGCAATCGTAGAACGCCTCATCACCAATGCTTGTGACACTGTCGGGGATTATGATGCCGGTGAGGTTTTCGCATCCCCAGAACGCCTCATCACCTATGCTTGTAACTGAGTTGGGGATGGTGATGCCGGTGAGGTTTTCGCATCCCAAGAACGCCCCATCACCTATGCTTGTAACTGAGTTGGGGATGGTGATGCTTGTGAGGTTTTTGCATCCCAAGAACGCCACATCACCAATGCTTGTAACACTGTTGGGTATGTTGATGTTTGTGAGGCTTTTGCATCTGTAGAAAGCCAAGTTACCAATGCTTGTAACGCTGTCGGGGATAGTGATGCTTGTGAGGTTTGTGCATCCATATAACGCCTTGCCACCAATGCTTGTAACGCTGTTGGGGATGTTGATGCTTGTGAGGTTTTCGCAACATAAAAACGCCTTATCACCAATGCTTGTAACGCTGTCGGGGATAGTATAGCTGGTTCTGTCGTTGCCTTGAGGATAGTTTATGAGCTCGGTTTTATCCTTGTTAAACAGCACACCGAATTCATCGCTTGAATAGTGCTGATTGTCATCGCTTACGGTGATGCTTGTGAGAAACCAACAAGCGCCGAATGCATCGTGACCAATGCTTGTAACGCTGTCGGGAATAGTGAGGCTCACGATGCTTTTGCACCAATTGAATGCGTCGTCACCAATGCTTGTTACACTGTCGGGGATGGTAACGTCCGCATCGCTGCCTGTGTATTTGATAAGAACACCGTTTTCAATTCTAAAATCAGCTGAGTTATTCATTTCACATTCTCCTTTATGTGAAAAGGTTGTTGTTAATTTCGTTACCACAATTATAAATTATATCAAATTTTTTATATGAGCGCAAATGAAAAAGTACATAAAATCAGAGCAAAATTAATCAATTTGGCAGGCATTTTTGAAATAGGGCATAATCCGCCGATGCGCTGATAAATCACGTTGGCGGATAGTACGGGTTTATTCGGTTTCAGCCCTCAATTTCAGCGAACGGAATACTGTTTTCATCAGCAAACCCCTGCGCATAGCTGCCGTAGACGCCGCGGATTGTGAGGTTTTCGCAACCGTTAAACGCGCAATCAACAATGTATGTAACGCTGTCGGGGATAGTGTAGCTATCGCTTTTGTTGTCTCCCGGATACTGAATAAGTGTTGTTTTGTCTTTATTGAACAAAACGCCGTGCTCATCAGATGAATAATACATGTTGTCGGCGTCTACGATGAAGCCTGTGAAGCTTTTGCAACCATGGAACGCACCTTTGTCAATGCTTGTAACTGAGTCGAGGATTGTGATGCTTGTGAGGTTTTTGCAATAGCAGAACGCCCAACTTCCGATGTTTGTAACAGAGTTGGGGATTGTATAGCTTGTTCTGTCGTTGCCTATAGGATAGTGAATAAGTACAGTTTTATCCTTGTTAAACAGCACGCCGTGTTCATCGGTTGAGTAATACATATTATCCGCATCTACGGTGAATCTTGTGATGCTTTCGCAATCGCAAAACGCCCCGTTACCAATGCTTGTAACACTGTTGGGGATAGTGATGCTTGTGAGGTTTTGGCAATAAGAGAACGCACCTGTGCCAATGCTTGTAACGCTGTTGGGGATTATGAAGCTTGTGAGATTTTCGCAACTGTCGAATGCATATGCACCGATGCTTGTAACGGAGTCGGGGATTGTGATGCTTGTGAGACTTTTGCAACCACGGAACGCCGCATCGCCGATGTTTATAACGGAGTCGGGGATTATGAAGCTTGTGAGATTTTCGCAACCACGGAACGCACCATCGCCGATGTGTGTAACTGAGTTGGGGATTGTGATGCTTGTGAGGTATTGACAACGTGCAAACGCCTGTTCACCAATGCTTGTAACGCTGTCGGGGATTTTGATGCTTGTGAGGCTTTTGCAACCTCTGAACGCCCAATCACCAATGCTTGTTACACCGTCGGGGATGGTAACGTCCGCATCGGTGCCTGTGTATTTGATAAGAACACCGTTTTCGATTACAAAATCAGCTGAGTTATTCATTTCACATTCTCCTTTATGTAAAACAGTTGTTGGTTAATTTTGTTACTGCAATTATATCAAATTTTCTGTAGAATCACAAACGAAAAAAGTGTGAAAAACAGAGCAAAATTAATCAATTTGGCAGGCATTTTTGAAATAGGGCATAATCCGCCGATGCGCAGATAAAGCACGTCGGCGGATAGTACGGGTTTATTCGGTTTCAGCCCTCAATTTCAGCGAACGGAATACCGTTTTCTTCAGCATACTCCTGCGCATAGCTGCCGTAGGCGCCGCGGATTGTGAGGTTTTTGCAACCGCAGAACGCCTCATAACCAATGTATGTAACACTGTCGGGGATAATGATGCAGGTGAGACTTTCGCAACCACGGAACGCCCACCTACAAATGCTTGTAACGGAGTCGGGAATAGTGATGCTTGTGAGACTTTCGCAACCACGGAACGCATCATTGCCGATGCGTGTAACAGAGTCGGGAATAGTGATGCTTGTGAGGCTTGTGCAATCGTTGAATGTCCCTTCACCTATGCTTGTAACGCTGTCGGGGATTGTGATGCTTGTGAGGCTTTTGCAACCGTCGAACGCAAATTCGCCAATGCGTGTAACGCTGTTGGGGATAGTGATACTTTCGAGGTTTTTGCAACCGTCGAACGCCCAATCACCAATGCATGTAACGCTGTTGGGGATTGTGATGCCGGTGAGGCCCGTGCAACTAAGGAACGCACCTCTGCCAATGCTTGTAACGCTGTCAGGGATAATGATGCTTGTGAGGTTTTGGCAATGTGCAAACGCATGTTCACCAATGCTTGTAACGCTGTCGGGGATAGTGATGCTTGTGAGGTTTGTGCATCCATAGAATGCCATATCACCAATGCCTGTAACACCGTTTGGTATAGTGATGCTTGTGAGGTTTTTGCAATAGTGGAACGCCCAATCACCAATGCTTGTAACGCTGTTGGGGATAGTGATGCTTTCGAGGTTTTTGCAACCGTCGAACGCCCAATCATCAATGTATGTAACGCTGTTGGGGATAGTGTAGCTGGTTCTGTCGT
>JAFOBC010000247.1 GCA_017382015.1 Clostridia bacterium | reverse complement strand
GGTGTGTTGAAAACAACAATGCCCTTTTCTGTGCACTTATCAAGCGGAATGTTGTTGACACCTGCGCCTGCACGTGCAATTGCAACAGTTGCGGCATCAAACTCCATATCGTGCATTGCTGCAGAGCGAACCATTATCGCATCGGGTGCCTGAACATCGTCAGCAACCTTGTAGTTGTCACCGAGTCTGTCTGTACCGCAGGCTGCGATTTTATTGAGAGTAAGAATATTATACATTTTAATCACCTTTTATGCGTTATCTTTTTCGAACTGTGCCATAAACTCTACGAGCTTCTCAACACCCTCATAGGGCATAGCATTGTAGATGGAAGCACGCATACCGCCGACAGAGCGGTGACCCTTAAGGTTGACAAGGCCTGCCTCTGTTGCCTCTTTGACAAACTTTGCATCAAGCTCCTCGCTGCCTGTAACAAAAGTAACGTTCATCATTGAACGGTCCTCTTTGTTGACACCGTTCTTGAAGAGCTTACTGGAATCGAGGAAATCGTAGAGAAGCTTTGCTTTTACTGCGTTGCGCTCCTTCATTGCCTCAAGACCGCCGATGCTCTTAATCCACTCAAGAACAAGCTTGCAGATGTAGATTGAGTAGCAGGGAGGTGTGTTGTACATTGAATCGTTGTCAGCCATCTCCTTGTAGTTGAGCATTGAGGGAGTATAATCTCTTGCGTTGCCGAGGAGATCCTCGCGTACGATAACAACTGTCAGACCTGCAGGGCCGATATTCTTCTGTGCGCCGCCGTAGATGAGACCGAACTTTGTAACATCCATCGGCTCTGAAAGGAAGCAGGATGAAACGTCGGCAAACAGCGGAACATCACCTGTGTCGGGAACATAGTTGTATGTTGTGCCGTAAATTGTGTTGTTGTAGCAAACGTAAACGTAGTCTGCCTCGGGGTCAAAATCGGATTTTTCAAGCTTGGGGATATATGAGAATGTATCCTCTTTTGAGCTTGCAACAACGCGGCAATCGCCATACTTGCAAGCCTCTTTGTAAGCCTTTGTTGAGAACTGACCTGTGAGAACGTAGTCAGCCTTCTTGTTACCATTCATAAAGTTGAGGGGAATTGCTGCAAACTGAGTTGATGCACCGCCCTGGAGGAAGAGGACTTTGTAGTTTTCCGGTACACCGAGAACCTCACGGAAAAGAGATTCTGTCTCTGCTGCGATTTCCATAAATACTTTTGAGCGGTGGGACATTTCCATTACTGACTGTCCGCTGCCCTTGTAATCAAGCATCTCTGCCGCAGCTCTGTTAAGCACGGACTCCGGAAGCATTGAGGGGCCCGCTGAAAAATTATAGACTCTTGCCATTGAATAAACCTCCTGATAATGGGTCAATTTATATACGAACTATTATATGCACTCATTCTTATTGTTGTCAAGGAATAATTAATGCAAATCTGAAATCTTGGCAAAATCAACAAAAAGCTACAATTATCGCCCAAAAAACTGCAACAATTATATGTTGAAAATTATTTCGTTTTGGTATAAAATATTACAGGCGACTATCGCGGCTTAAATTCACCAAACAAAAGAAAATATATACACCAGAAAGGATGTCCAGTAAAATGAGCAGTGTACTTAACAAGAAGACCGTTGAAGACATTCAGGTCAGCGGCAAAAGAGTTCTCGTTCGTTGCGATTTCAACGTTCCGCTTAAAGATGGCGTTATCACAAGCGACAAGAGAATCGTATCATCTCTCCCCACAATCAAGTACCTTATCGACAACAACGCAAAGGTTATCCTTTGCTCTCACCTCGGCAGACCGAAGGGTGAAGTTGTTCCCGAGTTTTCACTTGCGCCCGTAGCAGCTCGTCTTTCCGAGCTCCTCGGCAAAGAAGTTAAGATGGCAACAGATGTTGTCGGCGAGAGCGCACAGGCACTCGCAGCAGCTCTTAACGACGGTGACGTTATGCTCCTTGAGAACGTACGTTACGAGAAGGGCGAAACAAAGAACGATCCCGAGCTCAGCAAGGCATTCGCTTCTCTTGCTGACATCTTTGTAAACGATGCTTTCGGTTCAGCTCACAGAGCTCACTCCTCCACAACAGGTGTAGCAGACTACATTCCTGCTGTCTGCGGTTACCTCATCCAGAAGGAAATCGCTTTCATCGGCGGTGCTCTTGAGAATCCCCAGCGTCCCTTCGTTGCAATCCTTGGCGGCGCTAAGGTCTCCGACAAGATCGGTGTTATCACAAACCTTCTTGACAAGGTTGATACACTTATCGTCGGCGGCGGTATGGCATACACATTCATGAAGTACCTTGGCCACAACATCGGCACATCACTCCTCGAGGCTGACAAGGTTGAGCTTGCAGGCGAGATGATGGCTAAGGCTAAGGAGAAGGGCGTTAACTTCCTTATCCCTGTAGATAACAAGGTTGGTAAGGAATATGCTCCCGACACAGAGGCTATGGTAGTTAACTCCGACGATATTCCCGACGGCTGGATGGGTCTCGACATCGGTCCCAAGTCTCAGGAGCTTTTCGCAAACGCTATCAAGGGCGCAGGCACAGTTATCTGGAACGGCCCGATGGGTGTTTCCGAGTGGGAGAACTTTGCAGCAGGTACAATCGCAGTTGCTAACGCAGTTGCAGAATCCGGCTCAATCTCCATCATCGGCGGCGGCGACAGCGCAGCAGCTGTTCAGAAGCTCGGTTTCGCAGACAAGATGAGCCACATCTCCACAGGCGGCGGTGCTTCCCTCGAGTATATGGAAGGCAAAGAGCTTCCCGGCATCGCAGCACTCAACGAGAAATAATTAACCAACTTGCTTTATATGCCCGTGTATCCTCGGTATACACGGGCTGATTTATAGTAAACTAATCTGAAAGGATGTTAATACAATGGATAAGAATCTCCGTAAAGTAGTTATCGCAGGTAACTGGAAAATGAACAAGACTCCCGATGAGGCTACAGCTCTCATCAACGAAATCAAGCCCCTCGTTGCTGATGCAGATTGCGACGTTGTTGCTTGTGTTCCCTACATCGACCTTTTCGCAGCTATGGAAGCAGCAAAGGGCTCCAACATCAAAATCGGTGCTGAGAACTGCCACTGGGCAGAGAGCGGCGCATTCACAGGCGAAGTTTCTGCTCCCATGCTCAAGGCTATCGGCGTAGAGTACGTTGTTATCGGCCACAGCGAGCGCAGACAGTACTTCGGCGAGACAGACGTTACAGTTCAGAAGCGCGTAAGAGCTGCTCTTGACAACGGTCTCAAGGTTATCCTTTGCGTAGGCGAGCTCAAAGAAGAGCGCGAGCAGAACATCACAATGGAAATCGTACGTATGCAGACTAAGGTTGCTCTTCTCGGCGTAACAGAGGCTGAGCTTGAGAACATCATCATCGCTTACGAGCCTGTATGGGCTATCGGCACAGGCCTTACAGCTACAGCTGAGCAGGCTAACGAGGTTAACGGCGCAATCCGCGCTCTTATCGGCGAGCTCTACGGCAAGGCAGCAGCTGACAAGATTGTTGTTCAGTACGGCGGCAGCATGAACGCTAAGAATGCTGACGAGCTTCTTGCTCAGTACGATGTTGACGGCGGTCTCATCGGCGGCGCATCACTCAAGGCTGAGGATTTCGCAGCTATCGTTAAGGCAGCAAGCAAATAATTTCGGATATAAGAGGTTATCAGATATGAAAAAGCCTATTCTTCTTTGCATTATGGACGGCTTCGGCAAGAACCCGAGCGACTACGGCAACGCTATCGTTTCCGCAAAGACTCCCAATCTTGACAGCCTTTTTGCAAACTATCCCCTCACATACATCGGTGCTTCAGGTCTTGATGTCGGTCTTCCGGACGGACAGATGGGCAACAGCGAAGTAGGTCACACAAACATCGGCGCAGGCCGTGTTGTTTACCAGGAGCTGACAAGAATCTCCAAGTCAATCTCCGACGGTGACTTCTTCACAAATGCCGAATTCACAAAGGCAGTTGAAAACTGCAAGGCTAACGGCTCTGCGCTCCACCTTATGGGTCTTGTATCCGACGGCGGTGTTCACAGCCACAACACTCACCTTTACGCTCTTCTCGAGCTTGCAAAGAAAAACGGACTTGAGAAGGTTTACGTCCACTGCTTTATGGACGGACGTGACGTACCGCCCACAAGCGGCAAGGACTTCCTCGTTGAGCTTTACAAGAAGTGCGGCGAAATCGGCGTAGGCACGATTGCTTCCGTAATGGGCAGATACTACGTTATGGACAGAGAGAAGAAATGGGACCGTGTTGAAAAGGCATACCGCGCTATGACAGCACTTGATGCTCCCAAGTTCACTTGCGCAAAGGAAATGATGGAAGAATCCTACGCAAACGGCGTAACAGACGAATTCATCGTACCCTGCGTAAACGAGAAGGCTGAAGCAGTCAAGAGCGGCGACAGCGTAATCTTCTTCAACTTCCGCCCCGACAGAGCAAGAGAAATCACACGTGCATTTGTTGATGCTGATTTTGACGGCTTTGCACGTGACGAGAAGCTCGACCTTTGCTACATCTGTATGACACAGTATGACGAGACAATGCCCAACGTTGAGGTTGCTTACAAGCCCGAGCGCATCACAATGCCTCTTGGTGAAGTAATCAGCAACGCAGGCATGAAGCAGCTTCGTATTGCAGAGTACACAAAGTATGCTCACGTTACATTCTTCCTCAACGGCGGTGAAGAAACCGTTTATGAGGGTGAAGACAGAAGCCTTACAGATTCCCCCAACGTTGCAACATACGATATGCAGCCCGAAATGAGCGCATATATCGTAGCCGACAAGGTTGTTGCAGCTGTTGAAGAGGACAAGTACGATGCAATTATGCTCAACTTCGCTAACTGTGATATGGTTGGTCACACAGGTATTTTCGACGCTGCTGTTGCAGCTGTTGAGGCTGTTGACGAGTGTGTCGGCAAGGTTGTTGATGCTGTTATGTCCAAGGGCGGTATCGTCCTCATCACAGCAGACCACGGTAACGCAGACAAGATGTATGAGGATGACGGTTCACCCTTCACCGCTCACACAACTTACCCTGTCCCCTTCTGCGTAGTCGGCTACGACTGCGAGCTTAAGGAAGGCGGCAAGCTCTGCGATATCGCTCCCACAATGCTCCAGATTATGGGACTTGAGCAGCCTGCACAGATGACAGGTGTTTCACTTATCAAATAAGATATACTAATAATAAAACCGCTGTATCGCTGTGATACGGCGGTTTTTGCTTTTATTCAATCTCAGTACAAAACATTTTACAGCTATATAAAATCGAGGCAAAACCGCCTTTTGAAAGGTGATTCCC
>JAFOBC010000246.1 GCA_017382015.1 Clostridia bacterium | reverse complement strand
ACATTATCTGCGGTAAACACAGTGGTTTTGCCGTATTCGCTGCTGTTTTCAGCAGAAGCAATCTCACCGCCCGCCATATACGCCATCAGTTGATCTCCGTAACAGATACCAAGAATCGGGATGCCTAAATTTAAGATGGCTGAATCGTAATGAGGGGATGCCTCGTCATACACGCTGTTCGGCCCACCGGTAAAGATGATGCCTTTGTAGTCATTCTCTTTTATTTCTTCGGGCGTAATTTTGTTGTAGGGCTTGATTTCGGCATACACCTGCTCTGAACGTACTCGGCGTGCAATAAGCTGATTATACTGACCACCGAAATCCAATACGAGTATTTTATCCACCGTGTTCACCTTTTTTCTTACAAGTTAATTTCTGCTGATTTTCCGTCAGCGTTTGCCAGAAGCGGCTTGATCTTCTCCAAAAACGCCGTCACCTGTTCGGAACATCTGCCGATATACAGAGCCGGGTCAAGAAGCTTTTTCATTTCCGCTTCGGTAAGACCGAATTTTTTCTCCGCCGCAATCCGTTCAGAAAGGTCGCATTCCTCGCCGTCTTTCATCTTTTCGGTTGCTTCCATAGAGCATCTGCGAATGATTTCGTGGATTTCCTGGCGGTCTCCTCCGCGTTTGACCGCTTCCATCATCAGGTTCTCCGTTGCAATAAAAGGCAGATATTCCTTTACGGCCTTTTCGATGACTTTCTTATTTACGCGAAGTCCGTCTGTCACATTCTGTGCAAGTCTTAAAATCGCATCGGCACAGAGAAAGCCTTCCGGCAGAGAAATACGGCGGTTCGCGGAATCGTCCAACGTTCTCTCAAGCCATTGTACGGATGCCGTCATCGGTGCGTTCATAGCATCCGCTATCAGGTATCTTGCCAGAGAACAGATACGTTCGCTCCGCATCGGGTTGCGCTTATATGCCATCGCAGAAGAACCGATCTGATTTTTTTCAAAGGGTTCTTCTACCTGACGGTCATGTTGCAAAAGGCGAATGTCGTTTGCCATGCGGTAACAGCTTTGTGCCAAAGAGGAAAGCGCGTTCAGAATTCGGCTGTCAACTTTGCGCGGGTATGTCTGGCCCACCACATCGAAACATTCGTCAAAGCCGAAGTCTGCGGCAATCATGCGGTTTAGTTCATCTGTTTTTTTCGTATCGCCATCAAACAGATCCACAAAGCTTGCTTCGGTTCCGGTGGTACCGCGGCAACCGAGGAACCTGATATTTTCAATGGCAAAATCAATTTCTTTCAGGTCGGAAAGGAAGTCCTGCATCCAGAGTGTCGCACGCTTCCCTACCGTTACAAGCTGGGCAGGCTGATAGTGTGTATAGCCAAGGGTTGGCAGATCCTTATATTTTTCGGCAAATTTCGAAAGATTCGCCAAAACGCTCAGAAGCTCTGAACGCAAATATTTCAGAGCATCCCGATAAATTATAAGATCGGCATTGTCGGTTACATAACAGCTTGTTGCACCCAGGTGGATAATACCGGCGGCTGTGGGAGCCGCTTTACCATAGGCATAAATATGTGCCATAACATCGTGGCGCACCTCTTTTTCCCGCCTGCTTACGCATTCATAATCTATATCCGTGATATGTGCTGAAAGCTCATCAACCTGCGCCTGTGTGATAGGAAGCCCAAGCTTCATTTCTGCCTTTGCAAGAGAAACCCAAAGCCTGCGCCAGGTCCGATATCTTGTGTCGGATGAAAAGAGTTCAAGCATATAATCGGAAGCATAACGTGATGATAGCGGGGATTCATATTTGTTGTTCATATCCGTATTCTCCTTGTCATCTGATAACGATGTTGTCCCTCTCCGGTCCAACCGAAACGTATTTGATGGGACATCCGATTTGTTTTTCAATATATGTCACATATTCCTGCGCCGCTTTTGGAAGATCCTCCCAGCGGCGGACACCTGAGATATCGCATTTCCAGCCGTCAAAAAATTCGATGACAGGTTCTGCATTTTTAAGCGCGAACGGAAACGGAAAACTGTCGGTCTGTTCACCGTTCAGCATATAGTGAGTGCAAACAGGAATCTTGTCCATATAGCTGAGCACATCAAGCTTTGTAAGCGCGATAGCCGTTGCCGCCTGGACCTCAACGCCGTACCGCGTTGCCACAATGTCTATGGGTCCGACTCTTCGTGGTCTTCCGGTCTTGGCTCCGTATTCAAAACCCGCTCTGCGAAGTTTTTCAGCCTCTTCGCCGAACATTTCGCATACAAAAGGTCCTTCGCCCACACAGGTGGAATAGGCTTTTACCACCCCCACCACATCGTCAATCTTTGCATTCGCAAATCCGGAACCTATGGGCGCATAGGCCGCAGTTGTATTGGAAGAGGTCGTGTAAGGATAAATACCGTAATCCAGATCTCTCAGCGAGCCAAGCTGTGTTTCAAAAAGAATATTTTTACCATCCGCCTTTGCTTCTTTCAAAAATTTTCCGGTATCACAAATATAGGGCATGATTTTTTTGCAGTAAGTTTCAAGCCATTCTTCAAGCATTTCCATCGTATATGGCTTTGCGCCATATACCTTTGTCAGCGTCAGGTTCTTCCATTCCATAAGGTCCGCAAGATGAGTTTTCAGTTCTTCCGGATAGAACAGTTCCCCGGCAAGAATGGTCTTTTTCTGATATTTATCCGAATAAAACGGTGCTATCCCCTGTTTTGTGGAACCGTATTTCTTATCGGCAAGGCGCATCTCTTCAAATTCATCCATGTCTCTGTGCCACGGAAGCAAAAGAGAAGCACGGTCACTGATTTTGAAGTTATCGGTAGTGATTTCAACGCCTTTTGACATCACTTCCTGGATCTCTTTCCACAGATTTTCCGGATCCACCGCAACCCCGTTGCCCAGAACGTTGACAACGCCGCTTCTGAAAATTCCCGAAGGCAAAAGATGAAGCGCAAACTTTCCTTTTTCGTTGACTACCGTATGTCCGGCGTTGCCGCCGCCCTGAAAACGCACAACCACGTCATAATTTTCAGTGAGCAGATCCACCATCCGGCCTTTTCCTTCGTCGCCCCAATTTATACCTACTATCGCACATTCTGACATAATCATACCTCCATTATATATCCGGTAAGATGTTTAACTATTTTTGAATAATCATCTTCCGCTCCGCTTATACTGCGGTAAAAAGTTTTTTCTCCGTATAATTGTTCATTTTTGAATGCTCCGCACCTTTACTTTTTTGTCATTTATTTTATGCCGAACAGCAGATCGGCATAGGTTGGCAGCGGCCAGTAATTCTTTGCCGTAATGGTTTCGGCTTCGTCACATGGGATTCTGAGCTCGCTCATCAAACCAAGCACCGTATCGCGGATCATAACGGATTCCGCTCCGATATCTTCCGCCTTATCAAGAGAAATAAGAGCAGTTTCCAGCTCTTCAGCTTTTGAAACAATCAGGTCAGCCAGGGCAGCAAGCTTTCTTACAACGCCGGTTTCATATCCACAAACAAGCGTGGAGTCCAGCGTCTTCTTTGAGGCAGCCGCCTTTGCAGTATCCGCAGCATAGGCTTCGATTGCCGGAACAATCTGCGTCTTCGCCATATTGACCATTGTGTTTGCTTCGATCACTATGGTTTTGCAGTAATTTTCAAGCATGATTTCATATCTGGATTTCAGTTCCGCTTCGGTGAACACACCGTGGGAAATAAGCATATCCATATTCTTTTTATCAAGCAGATGAGGCATGCAGTCGGCGGTGGTGCGGAAATTGAGAAGGCCTCGCTTTTCCGTCGCCTCCCAGATCCAGTTTTCGTCATATCCGTTGCCGTTGAATATGATGCGTTTATGATTTTTTATAGTATTCCTAATCATCCTGTGCAGTTCAGTTTCAAAATTTTCCGCAATCTCTAGTCTGTCTGCATAAATCCTGAGAGTTTCGGCAACTGCGCTGTTCAGCATAATATTCGCGCAGGCGATACTGTTCGAGGAACCGAGCATACGGAATTCAAACTTATTGCCGGTAAAAGCAAATGGAGAAGTTCTGTTGCGGTCTGTGGTATCACGGTTGAACCCGGGCAGAACGTCAACCCCAAGCTTCATCCGAGCCTTTTCGGCACCTTTATAAGGCGTATCGGTCTCGATAGCCTCAAGAACTGCATTAAGTTAATCGCACAGAAAAACAGACACAACAGCAGGCGGTGCTTCGCATGCACCGATGCGGTAATCATTTCCTGCAGTCGCAACCGAAATTCGAAGCAGATCCTGATAATCGTCAACCGCTTTTATAACAGCACAAAGAAACAGCAAAAACTGTGCGTTTTCATAGGGCGTCTCACCCGGAGAAAGCAGATTTTGTCCCGTATCGGTGGCAATGGACCAGTTGTTGTGTTTTCCGCTGCCGTTTATGCCGGCAAAGGGTTTTTCGTGCAGCAGACATACAAGGCCATGTTTTGCCGCCACTTTCTGCATTATTTCCATCGTAAGCTGGTTATGGTCAGTTGCAATATTGGCAGTGGTATAAATCGGTGCCAGTTCATACTGAGCCGGAGCGACCTCGTTATGTTCCGTCTTGGCAAGTATTCCCAGTTTCCAGAGTTTCTCATCGAGTTCTTCCATAAAAGCGGCAACTTTCGGTTTGATCACGCCAAAATAGTGGTCGCCCATTTCCTGCCCTTTCGGAGGTTTTGCTCCAAACAAGGTGCGCCCGGTGAAGCAAAGGTCCGGACGCTTTTCATACATTTCTTTGGTGATAAGGAAATATTCCTGTTCGGGACCAACATAGCCGGTCACTCTTTTTACGCTGTCGTTTCCGAACAATCTGAGGATTCGGAGCGCCTGTTTATTGAGCGCTGCCATTGAGCGCAAAAGAGGAGTTTTTTTGTCCAAAGCATGGCCGCTGTAAGAACAGAACGCTGTAGGAATACATAAAGTTTTATCCTTAATAAATGCATAAGACGTCGGATCCCATGCAGTATAGCCTCTTGCCTCGAAAGTAGTCCGAAGGCCTCCATTAGGGAAAGAAGAAGCGTCCGGTTCGCCTTTAATAAGTTCTTTCCCGGAAAATTCCATAATCACACCGCCATCAGTAGAAGAAGAAATGAAACTGTCATGCTTTTCGGCGGTAATCCCGGTAAGAGGCTGGAACCAGTGGGTATAATGTGTTGCACCTTTGGAAACCGCCCAATCCTTCATGGCCGCAGCAACTGCGTTGGCAACTCCTATATCAAGTTCCGCTCCTTCTTCTATTGTTTTTTTGAGTGAATTATATATATCATCCGAAAATGTGGCTTTCATAACTCTGTCGTCAAAAACCAGACTTACAAAATAATCTTTTACAGTTTCCATGATCGTTCTCCTTAACAGCTTATCCGAAATATTGCAAAAACAGATAAAGGCGCCTTTAATGTAAAAAACATTAAAGACGCCTTTGCCTTTTTCATATATGAATTTTTTGATTCCTGAAAGCAAGATTGCGATTTTGAACTCTCAAACCCAAAAGCCTTGCTTTTACGCTCCGCATTTTACACCCGCAAAAAAACTTTGTCAATCTTTTTGAAACTATTTTGTGCAATTCCTGCAAAAACAAACCTTTTTGAACGTTTAACTATGGAATAATTATAAAAATTGCAGTTCACGTTTTGTTTTCTCCCAAATTGCATGGTATAATAAATATAATCTGATATCAGAATTTTATTGTAAATCGAAGGAAAGTGAGCAGGATACTATGAATTATTCAAAGGAAGAGGTAATGCAGTACGTCCGCGAGGAAGACGTTAAATTTATCCGTCTGGCCTTTTGTGATGTATTCGGAAAACAAAAAAATATTTCTATTATGCCCGAGGAACTGCCTCGCGCCTTTGAATACGGTATCGCCTTTGATGCTTCGGCAATCGCAGGCTTTGGCGATGAAACAAGGTGCGATCTTCTGCTCCACCCCGATCCCGAAACGCTGATGCTGCTTCCCTGGAGACCGGAGCACGGCAAAGTTGTGCGTATGTTTACCAATATTACATATCCTGACGGCACACCGTTTGAATGTGACACCCGCAGTCTTCTCAAAAAGGCAGTCGAAGACGCAAAGAAAGCAGGTTACACCTTTGCTTTCGGTTCAGAGCAGGAATTCTATCTGTTTGAGCTTGATGAAAATAACAAACCGACAAAAATTCCTTATGATGAAGCCGGATACATGGATCTTGCCCCCGATGACAGAGGTGAAAACATCCGCCGCGAAATATGTCTTACTCTGGAACAGATGGGCATCCGTCCCGAAAGTTCACACCACGAAGAAGGTCCCGGACAAAACGAGATAGATTT
>JAFOBC010000245.1 GCA_017382015.1 Clostridia bacterium | reverse complement strand
CATAAGCACTGCAGGCATATCGTTTTCATCAAGCAGAGAGCAAACTGTCTTAACGGCATTGATACGCTCCGCAAGAATCAGACCCATATGCGTGATAAGAAACATAACGTCCTTACCGTCGAACTCGATAATCGCCTTTATCACACAGCGTGTTTCGTAGTAGCCCTTCTCCTCCCTTGGCGGATCGGGCACAATAAACGTTTCAACAGACTTGAACGCAGTCTGGCTGAGCACAGCGTTACCGAAGGGATTGCCGTAATCAAGCGTAACAGCCCTGCCGAAATATCCGTTCCAGCCAAGTCCGTCAGCGAGAATCTTTGTCTGGTCTTTGTAAGCAGGTATCCAGCCCTTACCTCTTACCTCGTTAAGGCCGCAAACATCGGGAGAATACTTCTTGATTGCGCTGACAAAAAAATCATAGTCGATTACCTGGCGCTTATAGTCAAGCGCGTGCTGAATATTAAATGTCATTATTTTCATAGCAGTCAATCCCCTTTCCGCTTGATTATATCACAATGCACCACATAAAATCAATACAGCACCACCGACACAGCGTCCAGAAACCAAGCAAAAGGCGATTTTTTTCAAAAAAAGATTGACAACGCAAACAATATTTGATATAATTCAAAAGCTGTTGATTTTACAGCCATTTGGGCCATTAGCTCAGTTGGTTAGAGCAACCGGCTCATAACCGGTCGGTCCGGGGTTCGAGTCCCTGATGGCCCACCATTTTCATATAGGGGTATAGCTCAGTTGGTAGAGCAGCGGTCTCCAAAACCGCGTGCCGAGGGTTCAAGTCCTTCTGCCCCTGCCAAGATATAAAGTGCTTACAAACGGCTATACAGAGCCAAACGTGAGCACTTTTTTCTTTTGTTTTTTTGCTGTTTTATTTTCTGTTTTTGCGGTTAAAATCGGGCAAAATACGGCAAAATCTTGTTAATAGGTGAGTATAAAGGTGAGTATAAAATGCAAGCAAAAAGCCGAGCGTTATGCCCGGCTGATTTTTTTAATTATTTACCCAATTAATTTCGCCATAGCCGTATAATCAAGTGGCTTATAAACTTCTTTAGCATTTGGGTTTGGTTTATATGTCGTTACTTTGTGTCCTTCATCGAGTATATAACACTGAACATATTCGGCATTTACAACATCGTAATAAGGTTTAGCCTCTTTGGGTACCTCTGATATATCCCAAAAACCGCCAAAGCCATCATCTATGATTTTTTCATCACATATCATTGTTATTACTCTGCCGTGCCCTATTTCTCTGTAATCGTGTAATTGGGTATGAGCGGGATTTATTTTTAAGCCGAAATTATCTAAAAAATATTTTAAGCCTTTGGCCGTTCTGTAAGCACGCCAACTTGTACAACCTTTCGTTATTATGTACTTATACCCCATACCTTTTGTTTGACCATCTAAATATACCGTAATGTTTATCATTATTATTAACCTCTTTTCTCCTTATTATCTTGATATTATCTTGATTTTTTAATTGTCTTGTGGTAATATGGAGAAGCTCCGTTAATTTGGGGCTTCCTTTTGTGGTGTCTGTCGTAAGTTTTCCAGGCTTGAGCGGCAGGCACTTTTTTATTTTTTGAATAACTGGCGGAGTGTTTCGGACGGAGATACTCCGTTCTTTTTTTGCTCTTCGATATACTGTATCAATTCTGCGTCATCATCCTTGCGGAGATTGATTTTATAATACTGATACGTTTTATCGTTGTAACGTTTTTTTACTTCGTTACTTGTGTGCGTTTTGCGTTTGGCTGGCATTGTCTCACCTCCTGTTGTCTGTCGGGGTTTGTGACCGTCTGACTGACCGCATTAACACCGCCGAAGCGGTGCCACTCTGCATTATTTGCTTTCAGGTTTAGTATATATCGAGTAATAGAAGTTAGTGTTAAAATAATCAACCATGCCGTTTGAATCGTCGTAATTATAAGAGAGAATAATGCGATTGATAAGTTGAAGTTTTGCAGCAAACTCAGGCGTGAACATCTTGTATTCACTTAAGTAATACTGATTGAGACTTTGTTCGCGCTGTGTGTATTTTTGATATTCGCATCTTGCGGCAACTTCTCTTGTTTTTTGCTGTTCTTCTGCCGTCATTCTGCCGAAATATTCATCAACGTGGATGCACTCGCCTTTAAGGCTTGTATATATCCAACCGCTCGTACACACCTGATAATTGGCTACAAATTCGCTTTCGCTTATAAAATCAGAGGAATTTACTTTGACTGTGATAGTTAAGTTCTGACCGCCTGCGTATGTTTTGCAAGACACCGAAACACCTTTAACGCCTGCGATTTTAAAGCTTTCGCGGACAGCTTTTGAAAGCTCTTTTCCGTGAAGATACTTTCCGCTGTGGTTGCCATTCCAAGCCGTAGCACCGAGATAGCCATCTGAAACTGTACCGCCGAAATCGTCCGCAGCTGTGTTACATGTAATAGCAGAAATAATAGCGTTCTCTGTTGCGTAGCCGTACCAACAACATTTCGCACGATTCCAACGCATTTTAAGTCCTTTAAGAGCGTTGCGGACTTCTTCGGAAGGCTTACCGTTAAAGTATACCTCGTTACTGTTGTACTGGTCGTTCTTCTTGATTTCGTAGAATGTGTTTGCCATATTGTCATTTCCTTTCGTTTGGCACCGTAAGTTTTCCAGGCTTGAGCGGTGCGTTGTTTTGTTGTGGCTTCATCATAGCACATACTGTCACCGTATGTCAACACCTTTTTGAAACTTCGTGCAACCTGCACAAAGGAACGGCAGCCCATTACTCGTGTTAGTTTTGCTATTTTCATTATCGCACATACGCACATATCGTCACGCATAAATAATCTCAAAAAACTTTTCTTTTCTTCGTTTTCTTCGGTTAAAGTGTGTTAATATATAAGCTGTAAAGAACTTTCAAAGGCTCACATTTTGTGGGTCTTTTTTATTTTGAGGTGATTTTGATTATGGCAAGAACAGGAAGGCCTCCGCGCTGGAAAACCGTTAATGACTTTATAAAAGAGTGCAATCCGGAGGGTTTTTTTGAATGGTGCAAGAAAAATGAGCACAAGCCGCTTTGGGAATGGTTCGCCGTGTATTGCAAATGTGACCGCACAACGATTCTGGACTATTTGCAGAAAGACGGAATGCAAGGCGATGAATATGACAATAAACAAGACTTCGCCCACGTTATAAAAAGAATCGGCAACGAAATTAACGCGTATATCATCGACAACGGACTTGAGGGCAATTATCGCGATGCGCTCACTATCTTCTACTTGAAGAATTACGGATATACTGACAAACAAGAGGTTAAGGCTGATATGAGTGTAACTTTGAGCATTGACGGCGATGGGCTTTTTAACTGAATAAATATGCAACTTTTTGCTGTATTTCTGTATATTCTACGCAAAGTATAGCAGCAAACAGCAAATTGCGCGATTTTGAGGTAAAAAAGCACTTGAACTGTACATATAATGTCTATTTTGCGCAACTCGCATAACTTACTGTATAATTCGCTTATATTGTTGCGCATTTATTTATATTACTGCGTATTTGTTGCGTTTTTTATATTTTGCGCGAAATTATTATAGAATTATTTTAGCTAACGGTTACAAATAAGTAAGAAGGCACACATGAGCCCTGCTGTGCCCCCGGGGGTGGTATAGATATAGTCCTATCCGCGGAAAAATTTTTACAAAAAGGGAGATATTGAAGGCTTGTACAAGGTGCTTTATTGGGAAGTTTTAGGAATTGGGATTTTGCTGATTTAGGCTGAATAGAAGAAAGAAGAGACAAAACAGCAGAAAAACGCTCTTCCCCCTTAGAATATCAAGGCTTACAGCGATTTTTAGTAACCGTCATATTTGGCGGAAAAAGTAGCAAATTACCGCCATATTTGGCGGAAACTTTTGCAAAACTTTACCAAATCAGGGTGAAATGAATGGATAACAGAATAATGAGAGCATTTGTTGTTGACCCTGATAGCGGTGAGGTCAGCACGGCAATATATGAGGGAGACCGCATATTGAGGAAACGTTCTACGGATTATCTTGATGAAACAATCGAGTTTAACTGTGATGAAGCTTTCGGAAAAATATATACGGATATATTGCCTGAGGTAATAGATGCTTTGACACCACAAGAGTGCAAGCTGCTTCTTACGCTTATTCAATATCTGCGAAAAGATAGCGGAGTGCTAAAGTACAAAAACGGAAAGCCTGTAACGATTGATAATATTGTTAATAAAAGTAAATCTTCCAAGCGTACCGTTGAGCGTGCTTTGTCAGGGCTAAGAGAAAAAGATATATTGCAAAGTATTAAGCGGCCACAAGGTCGCTTTTTGCTTTTAAATCCTTATGTCGTAATGAACGGCAGACGAATAGACCGAACTTGCTACGATATATTTTATCGGTCACGTTGGGCGGCAAGGAGTAAAAATGGCAACAATTAAACTTGAGCAACCTCAACCGAGACAAATTGAATTTATGCAGCAGACCGCAAGGTTTGTCGGTTACGGTGGTGCCCGTGGTGGCGGTAAGAGCTGGGCCTTGCGTGCAAAGCTTATCGGTATGTGTTGCAAGCACAGCGGATTAAAATGCCTTATCATCAGAAAATCATACAGAGAATTGCTTGATAACCACATAAACCAAATCAAAACAATACTCGCTGAATGTATCGCGGAGAAAAAGGTGCGATACGACGGCGAACAGCACAGGTTTGAATTTTGGAACGGTTCTTCTATCAACTGCGGCTATTGTGCTTGCAGGTCAGACCTTGAACAGTATCAAGGTATTGATTACGACATCATTGCGCTTGATGAAGCAACAAACTATGAGGAAGAGGTTTTTGTCAAACTATGCGCTTGTTTAAGAGGTCATATAAATTTACCTAAACGCTTTTACCTTACTTGCAACCCCGGAGGTGTGGGGCACGAGTGGGTGAAGCGTTTATTTATTACTCGGGAATACCGACCCGATGAAGATCCCGAGGATTATGTGTTTGTAAAGGCTCTTGCTACTGATAACGATTTCAACGGTAAGGAGTATATGAAAATGCTTAATCAGTTGCCCGAACCGCTTCGTTCTGCTTGGCGTGACGGCAACTGGGATACGTTTGTCGGTCAGTATTTTCCCGAATGGGAGCTTGACAAGCTTGAAATTGAACAGACGGAGATACCTGCGCATTGGAATATTTCAATGTCAATCGACTACGGCCTTGACTGTTTCGCTCCGATATGGTTCGGAACGGATGAAAACGGCAAGGATTATATCCTGAAAGAATACTCAGCAAAAGATACGATTATTCCCGAAGCTGCAAGGCTCATCAGAGAAATAGAGAGTGGTCTTGGTATTGACGACAGAAAAATAAAACGCTATGCCCCGCCCGACCTGTGGAACAGGAAAAGTGATACAGGTCTGAGCACGATTGATATGTTCAGGCAATGCGACCTCAACTTCATCAAAGCTGATAACAACCGCGAGGCAGGTTGGATGGCCGTGAAAACGAGAATAGCTCAAGAGAAGCTGAAAGTATTTAAAGGCAGAGGTAATCAGCTGAGTTATTGCATGCGACTGTTGCAACACGACGAGGTAAGAGTAAATGACGTTGCGAAAAATCCTCACGATATTACTCACCTTCCGGATAGCTTGCGCTATTTCTGCATTATGAGAACACAGAAAGCAAAGGTTACTCCGATACGAACATCGGCGAACATTATAGACCAAAGAGGTTCTACTCCGACACGAAGAAGCGGTTTTAGAGTTAATCTTTCGGGATTGAAAGGAGGAGTTTAGTTATGGAATACGCTGTAATGCTTGTTGCAACTCTTAATCTTATGGTTACAACAGCATTGTGTGTACTTTGGGCAACATATGTCAAAAAAGACACACCGCCTAATAAGTCGAAAAAAGCAGAGCCGCAGCAAAGCCTCTCACCTGAAGAACAATCACGATTGCTTTTAGCGAAGAGAGTTGCAGAAGAAAGAGAAAGGCAGTGGCAAAACTTTTTAAACTATAACGGCGAAAGTCAGAAAAAGGGAGGTGATTGACAATGGCGGAAAAGGAAACACTAAAGCAAAAGGTTGAAGAGCTTACTCCAAAAAAAATATTTGAAGAGTACGAAGAAGCTAAAAACTACAAATCAAATATAGGTAATAACGGTATCTATGAGCAAGCAAAAAAGAACGAGCGATTTATGCTTGGTGACCAATGGAGAGATGCTGATATAGGCGATATTCCAAAGGTCGTTATGAACGTTATTAAACAAATCGGTGATTTCAAGGTGTCTAATATTATTTCAAACCCTTGTACGGCAGTATATGAGTTTGACGGCGTTCCTACTCACCTTGAAGCGCAACGTTCTCCTGATACGAACGAAATTATGAATGTTATGACGGATATAGGACAAATTGAATCAAAAATCTCGTTCGAAGAAGAACATAATGCAGTTGCAACGGCGATAACCTCGCACTTCAGTTCGGTGTGGGAGCGTTGCAAAATGGATAAGCTCAACCAAACGGGTGTACGCAAAGCTTATATGCACGGTGCCTACGTGCTTTACAGCCGATTTAACCCGCACCTCAGCACAGGACTATATGCTGATGAGGGGCGAAAAACAGCAATCAAAGGCGATATAGAGGTAGAAATACTCAATATCACAAACGTATACTTCGGTAATCCTGCTGAATGCGATGTTCAGAAGCAGCCGTGGATAACAATTTCACAAAGAAAGGCTCTCGACGTTATTAAGAGAGAAATGGGTAAAAACAACAGACCACAGGCTGATATTGAAAGCGTAAAAGCAGACGATGATAACAACGAAGCAGGTAACTACAACAACGAAAGCGGTAACAAAAAGGAATATGTTACTCTTCTCACACGTTTTTGGCGCGAAAACGATACGATCATGGCTATTCAATGCGTCGAAAACGTAATTGTGAAAGAGGCTTGGGACACAGGCATAACGCTTTATCCGATATGTATCTTCTGTTGGGATGAAACAGATAACTGTATTTACGGGCATTCCGAAATTACAGAGCTGATTCCCAACCAAGTTGCTATAAATCGTATGATCTCTCTTGAGATTCTTTCGGAAATGATGATGGGAATGCCTAAAATCATTTACGACGCGACAGCAATTTCTCAAGAAATCACCAATGATCCAGGTCAAATTATTGCCGTAGAGAATCCGGGAGACGTAAGAAACGCATTTTATTACGTTAACCCTGCACAGATTTCTCCCAACTGGAACAGAGTGCAGCAAAGTCTTATAGACAACACAAAATCCATAAGCGGTGCTACATCCGTTGCGCTTGGTGACGTAAGACCCGAAAATACATCAGCCATTGTTGCCTTGAGAGAGGCGGCAAATCAGCCCTTACAGCCTATTCTCAACAGGTATTACGCCTTTGTTGAAGATATTGCGCGTATATGGGGAGAAATGATACTCAAAAAATACGGAAAGCGTTCACTTCGCGTTGTTTCGCAAGGTGAAGTTACATACGTTCCGTTTGATGCGGACAAATACAAAAATATGATGCTGACAGCTCGCATTGAGGTAGGTCCCTCAACGTTGTGGGCAACAAGTACGGTTATTTCTACTCTTGACAATCTTTTGGAAAGAAATGCAATTGACGTTATTCAGTATCTTGAACGCTTGCCCGAAGGCACTATTCCCAAAAAGCAAGAGCTTATTAATGATATTCGAGGTCAGAGACAAGCTCAAGCTCAAGCACAGCCTAATCCGTCTGCAGCTCCGCAAGGAGTTGACCCTACCGCTTTGCTTGATACATTGTCCCCCGAACAGCTTGCAGTTGCGCAAGAACATCCGGAAATGCTCCAAAACGCAATGTCAGGAGCACAAATGTAAACTAACCGCCACACCATAGGCGGTTTTTTTAATACCCAAATTCAAGCGGACACCATACCGCAGAAGGAGAAAAGAAAATGTTTGAAGAAAATTTTGTTGATTCCGTAATCGAGAGTGCAACAGAAGAAGATGTTGTTACAGAAGAAACAACACCCGAAACAGAAGTGAATGACGAGACACCTGCAGAGGATACCACATCGACGCAGGAATCAGAGAGCGAGCAGACCGACGAAAAGCCTACCACAGCGGAACAGAAGCTGACGCTCAGATTCAATCACGAGACCAAAGAGGTATCAATGCAAGAAGCTATTGATTTGGCTCAAAAAGGAATGCTGTATGACGAAGAAAAAATCGCAGAGACGATGAAGTGGCTCAAAGAAATAGTTAAAGCAAACGGCTATGAATCTATTGAGCAGTATCGCAATGCAGTTTCCGCAGCTATGCAAACCAACAAAGTAAAAGCAATGGCTTCTGAAAAGAATATCCCGGAGGATGTTGCACGGGAAATTGTCGATAGAGACAAAAAAATTGAAGAGTACGAAAGCGAGAAAGCTGACCGTGACAGTAAAACAGAAGAACGCGAACGTCTCATCGCCGAAATTGACGATTTCCGAAAAGCTTATCCAGATGTTGATGTAGGTAATCTTCCGAAGGAAGTGCTTGAAGCAAAGCATGACAATCCTTCTGTACCGATTAGATTCCTTTATGCAGCATATAACGAAAAACAACTCGTTACAGAAAAGGCAGTAAGGCTCAAACAGCAACAGAACGAAGAATCGTCCACCCCGTCGCTTTCAAGCGGAGAGGCTGACACAAACGCAGAGGTGGATGACGTAATCAAATCAATCAGTTTTTAAGAAATAGGAGTGATAACTTATGGCATTTAATCTTCAGTCATTTACAGAAAAACTTTCCGCCAAGCTTGACGAAGCACACATTCAGGATATGGTAACAGGCTTCCTTGCTGACGGCTCTTTTGAAGCAGAGTTTGCTTCTTCTGACACAGTTCTCGTACCCGAGTACGATATGAGCGGTCTTGGTGACTACTCCAGAACATCAGGCTACCCCGTAGGCGGCATCGCAATGCGCAAAGTCCCCTACACTCTCCAGCAGGAAAGAGGCCGTATGTTCGATATTGACAAGCGTGACCTTAAGACAAACGACATCAAGGATGCTTGCAAGACCCTCGGTACAGCTATGGCAAAGTTCCAGAAAACCAAGGTAAACCCTGAGGTTGATGCGTTCAACCTTTCAACAATTGCAGGTAACGCTTTCGGCGGCAACATAACAACCGAAACATTCACTAAGGACAGCACAGATATTGCAAAACGTCTTATCTACGATATTGATAAGGCTGCAGAGCGTGCAAACGGTGAAGACCTCTTTGTTTTCACCAATTGGGGCATCCACGGCTTCCTTGCAGCAACCGACGAGTTCTCCAAGAGAATTGACGTTGCAAACTTCAAAAAGGGCACGGTAGATACCGTCGTCAAGGTCCTTAACGATGCTGCTATCGTTAAGACACCCGGCGAAAGAATGTGGACTAACTATCAGTTCTTCAACGGTGTTGACACAGCACAGAAGCCCGGCGGTTTTGCACCTACAGCAACAGCAAAGCCCATTAACTGGATTATTCTTCCCAAGAGTGCTGCGGCTTGCATTACTGTTATGGAAAGCTCACAGTTCCGTGATCCGAGCAACAACCCCAAGGGTGATTTCTATTCACAGGGCTATCGCAGAATCTATGGCGCATTCGTAAAGAACAGCGACAGAGAAAGAATCGTTGTTTCACACAACTGATAAAGGAGGTACATAGACTATGGCATTTACACTTACTAACGGCGCTGCAACCAAGGTTGTAGAGGCAGAATGGCAGAAGGATGAGCTCGTTCAGCGCGGCTGGCATCTTCAGGCAGGCGGCACAGCAGGCACCGCAACAGACATTCACAACTTCACCAATCCCACACCCAAGGATTTCAAGGGCGTAGGTTTTGCAGGTGAAACACCCGGCTCTTTTGCTTATGCGGCAAAGGCTGGCACAGAGGGCGCAACACAGGCTCAGTATGACGCACTTGCTGATATCGCCAACAAATACGGTAACACCGTCCCCGATTCCAAAACATACACCAAGGGTATCGTCACAGTTGCTACACTTCCTGCATCGGGCGATACTGCGACAGTATACCTTCTCACCGTCAAGGATGCTGTAAAGGGCACTCTGCCTGGCGCATATGTGTATAAGGATAGCAAGTGGACTGAATACACGGCTTGAATGTAAGATCAGTTGACGTGTGTCACACAGAACAATTCCAATCCAGCTGTAGCTGACACGCAAAAAAAGCCGCAGTTTAACCGACTGCGGCCAATGTAGCGGTTTAGCCTAATGGTAAGGCAACGGATTTTGGCTCCGTTTATGTGAGTTCGATTCTCACAACCGCCGCCATACCGAAAGGAGTTTTAATATGCTTACACGATATACCGTGCTTGAATCATTCACGCTTGACGGAGATCTCTTTTTGAAGGACAGCACATTTCTCCACGATGATGAAGAAATAGGCGAGCTTTTAAGGAAAGCGGGACTGTTGAGCGTGAAACCGACAATGTTTTCGATAACCGTCGAGGAAGATCCTTATCAGTCAACAACATACCTAACTCAGATGAACAAGCAGGAAATGCTTTTGGTTGCCAAAAATGAAGATATATTTGTTGACCCAAAGTGGACGAAGAGACAAGTGCTTGCAGAAATAAAAAAAATACGAGCTTTACGAGGTGAAAAGAAACGATGAAAACAGTAAGAGACGTTATGAACAGAGCATTTGCTTTGCTTGGCTATACCGACAGAATGGGTGATTATGACGCTGATAAGTTTGCTCCGCAGCATAAGCAGGCAATTTCACTCTGTCAGACTGTACTTGAAGATATTTGCAAAATTGAGGGAATAGAGCCCCCTGTTTTGCGGAGTATCGACGATGAGCTCCCTGTTTCACAGACATCAATCAATTTGGTTATGCCTTACGGTCTTGCAATGTGGTTTGCACAGCTTGACAGCGATGGAACACAGCAGCAGATTCATTCTATGCTTTATAACCAAAGATTGGGTAGTGTGCCAAAAGCGCAGAAACGAGTAACTCTCAATTACAGCCCTTTTGAATGAGGTGATATAAATGCAATATCCTTCTTTGAAGAATAACCCTTTGCTGTCGCTGAAAATCCCTGCATTTAACGGCGGTATTAACACGTCTGCCACACCGCAGGACATACAGGACAATCAAGCTGTATCAATATCAAATATGTGGTTTAAAGACGGCACAGCGCAAACAAGACCTTCTCTGAAAAGAGGAAGCATAAACGCTTGTTTTATTGCAGACGGCGAGCTAATTGACCTTGATATAGAGATTAAACTCGGATATGAAAGCTACAGCGACGGCGATGTATCGCAAGGGAACTCGAAACAGCACACATACAGGCTTTTTCTTACTCCGGACAGACAGTTTTTACTGTACGATGTTCACCTCAACAGTTTTTCAACCGTAACTGCGGAATTTCAGAAACCGCTATACCAAGAGTGTTTAAATGAGGGTGAGCTGACAAGTCATTTCTTTTACACAAAAGGTCTCGGCGATTCACAGCTTGAGACAGATAGCGGATATATACAAGCGTTTCATACTGAAGTTTACGGATTTATGATGCTTGAAAACTGCGCGGCAATAAGCGGAAAAGATATTATGCTTCTTGGCTATTTTTCTCCGATGCTTGACGGAGAAAATGTAAAAGTGAAAGTTGAGATTTTTAATTTCACAAAAGATTTACCGGAAGAACATCAGCCGTACTACCCTACCGTTACCCTTGACTACGGTACATCATACGGAATGACACTTGAAGATTTCAACCTTTTGGCTGATAAATCTATCGCAACTTACAATGTAAATAAATCCTTAAAGGATATGCAGATTATTGAAACAAAAAGAGAATATGTTAATAAAGGCTTTGTAAAACATTCGGCTATGCTTAATTGGGGACAGTATAAAAAAGGCGATTTTGGTAACTTTAATTCTTTTGAAAAGGTTTCTTTTGCTTTGCCTGGTCTTGCTGCAGAATACTTTGACGAAGCTATTATTTATGGCGAATTTAACTTTTATTCATATAAAACAAAAAAATGGAGTCTTCCTCTTTTAGGTCTTCGGCTTGCGGCAGGCACTTATGCCGACACTTCGTTTGAAGGTGGCGACGGCACATATGACGGCAATGATGAGCCGATAACTTATAAAGAAGCAGAAGCTAACAGGCTTATTATCAAAAGGAATAAGAATAATGGTGAAGTAACTTGCATATTTTATGATGAAAACGATAGAAAAGTTAATCCTGAAAAAATGACTCTTGGCGGTAGCAACAGAATACGCTGTAGCGGTAATCCTACGGCAAGTATTACTAAAGAAAGTCTTGATATTTGGCTTCCGTCAACAACTTGTGATGTTGTTATGCCATATAAAGAGCCTCAGGATGAAGGCTATTTGGAATATATTTATGTTGGCAGACCTATGACATTCCATACAGCGGACATAAATATCGAGCATATGGATGTTACATATTATCACAATTCTTCTCACGGCGAGACCGAATATTGGGATGAACAAAACCGTGCCGAGTTTGTAACTCGCAACACTTTGAAAATATGGTACGGCGGCACAAACAGCGGATATACAGGCGGCACAAGGCTTTTTGCTGCGGGCCATCCTGAATTCAAGAATGTTTTGCGGTGGAGTAACGTCAACGATTCATCATATTTTCTTGAAAACAACTTTGCCTATATCGGCAGAGATGATGAGCTGATAACGGCACTTAACAAGCAGGACGGTTATTTGGTGGTATTTAAGGAGCACGAACTGTATGCGCTTGAATACACATATACGACCGATACGAAAAACAACGCACTTGTTTATTTCCCTGTTACACCTATCTCACCGTATATCGGCTGTGATTGTCCCGACACAATACAGCTCATAGCAAACCGTCTTACCTGGCTGACGAGTGAGGGCAAGGTTTATACACTTTACAGCGAAAACAGCTACAACGAAAGAAATGTACGTGAGCTTTCAAACCACATCGAAAATGACCTGAAGAAGCACAGCAGAGAAGATTTGCTAAACGCAAAATCGATAGATTATGAAAGCAACTACTTTATTTTTGTCGGCAACACCGCCTACATATGGAATTATGATGCGAATCCGTTTTACAATTACACGTCTTCGGAACAGGCGCAAAAGCGGCTGTGTTGGTTTAAATGGGATTTCCCCTACCCTGTTGAATATGCGTACAACGTAAACGGACAGCTTGTTGTTATTTGCAAAGATAACGACGGCGACAGCGTACGTTATCAAGGATATGTGCTCGATTACAACTCCACAACTGACGAAGGTATTGACACAGACGATGATATAACCGTATCAACCGAATATAAAAGCAAGCTCTTCAATTTCGGCAAGCCTTTCAGCTTCAAGAAAATTGACAGAGCTTTTTTTGAAATTGAAACACCGACCAACGGCGATTTTCAAATATATTTCTACACAGATAACGGTGAGGTTGATAACCCCGCAAATCTCACGAGCATATACAGCAACATCAATAGCAACGTATTCCCGGTAAGACCTTATCTGAGAAGAGTACGAAGCGCAGGATTTACGATAAAAAGCGAAACCCCAATCAAACTTATATCCGCAGAAATGAGTGCGGAAATCTATGGTGAGGTGAAATAAACTATGCTGAGTACAATTAAAAACATAGTTGGTCGTGTTGTGGGTGCTAACGACCCGTACAGCAAGGCCGATGAGGTCAGCAAAAAATATGCTGATGCAATTAATACACAGTATGCGGCAGGCATACAAAACCTACAAGACCAAAAGAAGGGCATTGCGGCGGCATATGACCCGCAGCGCGCGTCGGTTAACGCACAGTATGAACGGGGTGTGCGCAACAACAATGAACAAATGGCTAACCTCGGCCTTACAAGGAGCGGCACAAACCTCACACAGCAAATGGCTCTTGAAACGGAACGTCAGCGCGGAATAGCCGAAGTAAATACCGCTCAAGCTGAAGCAGCACAGAAATTGCAGGCTCAAATCAATGAGTATATCGCACAGCGCGATTCGGAAATTGCTCAGCAGTCTGCAAGACTTTATGAAAACGCATACACTACTCAACAGCAGTTTGCTCACGATAAAGAAATGGCGGCTATATCTCATAGATACGACCAGGAAATGGCTGCACTTCAGCATCAATATAACATTGCGCTTTCCAAAAACGACCATGAGCAAACGGCAGCACTTCAAAAAGAAATGGCCGCACTTGAACAGAGTTATAACATCGCAACTCTTGAAAAGCAGGCTGAACTTGACAAGGCGAATTATGCTCACCGCGCAGCTATTGATTGGGACTATAGCCAGAAGGGCGCGGCTCTTGATTGGGATTACTATCAGAAACAAGCTGCACTTGATAATATTAATGCTCTTAACCTTTATAACTCCAAGGCCTCTACTGATTGGGATTACTATCAGAAGCAAGCCGCACTTGATAACAGTAACGCTCTTAGTCTTTATAATTCAAAAGCTTCTACTGATTGGAATTACTATCAAAAACAAGCTGCACTTGATAATAGTAATGCTCTTAGTCTTTACAACTCCAAGGCTTCTACTGATTGGGATTACTATCAAAAACAAGCTGCACTCGGTAATAAATATAAAATCGGTAGTGACGTTAATGGCGACACTTTGAATCATGTTAGCGGAACCGCAAAGGCGATAGCAAGTTCACTTCGAGCTCAACAAATCGCCGGCGACAAAGTGGGGTACGAAAAGTTAAGGGCTGAAATTGATAACAATTCATCTGCACTTTCAGAAAACGATGTATTATGGTTGATGGATTTCTTCAATATTGATTAGGGGTGAGTCAATATGGCGACGTTTGATGAGGTTTATAATAAATATAAAGCGAAAAACAAGGATGAAGAAGAAAAATCTTACTTTGATGAGGTTTATAATAAATACAAACCTCAGGGCGCGTATTCTCGCGCGAATCAAGAAGCCGAAATGAAACGGCAGGAAGAACAAAAAAGGCAAAGTGAATTCGAGAAAAGGCGGATAAAAGCTCCGAGTGGACCATATCAAACCATTTGGGACAAGCAACTTGTCCCTACGGCAGAACAAGTAAAGCAAAGCAATGAACAGAAGGCGCAAGCAAATGAAGTTCAAACGCAAAAGCAATCAGAGCAAAAAGCGGTCAACAATTTTGTAAACGCTAAAAGCGCAGACCCTTTTAAAGCTGCAAAAATCGAAGGAATCAACAATAGATACCAATCCAAAGTTTCAAAAGATTCCAAAACTCAACAAGGCGAAGATGCAAAAGCACGTTACCAGCGCGAGGCTCAGATTGAAAAAGAAATTGAATTACTTGAGCTTATGGTAAAAGAGGAAGAAAGCAAATATGACCCCGCTTTACAAGGATTACAGCCTGTTCCCGGTATTACTCGTGGTTCAACTAAGCCTAAATTCAGTAAAAGTGAAACAGAGCAGATGCTTGAAACCCAAAAAGCAGAGCTTAAGAAAATCAAAGCGCAAAATCAGCCGTATCGTATGAACGATATAATAAATGACGGTACATATAACGTTGACCTTGAAGAAATGTACACTCATCGAAATGAGCCCGATTTTATTCAAAAGTATGGCGCACGTATTGCTCAAAACGGCTTAGATGTAAATGCTTTGTATAATCAATACTATAATAAAAAGATTAGTGAAATTCTTACAAATCCCGATGTGTCACGTCTTGTAAGTGCAATGTATGAAGCGGAGATTAAATCCGAAGATGATGCGCTTAGAATGATGTATAACCCTAATTCTTATAATCCTTGGGCTTCTGCTTTGACATCAGGAACGCAGAGCGAGGGAATTGATGCGCGAAACAAGCTTATTGAAATGGGATATAACCCCGATGAGCTTTTTGAAAAATATAGCCTTGAGCAAAACGAACAAGCTTCACAAGCAATGTCCGAGTACGCTTATGAATTAGGACAAGATCACCCTATAGGTACTACAGCTTTGAGCCTTTTAACAAACTTAAGCTCTCCGTTGGGATTGGTTGAGGTTGGGAAATCGGCATTAACAGGAAGAGAAATAGACCCTAACTCAAGATTTTTTGCGCCAATCAATGTAACATCCAACATACGTGAAGGTGCAAAGACCAACTATAGCAAAGAGGGCCAGTTTGTCTATGATATAGCGACAACTGTTGGCGATATGGCTGCATCCTATGCGCTTTCATCAGGATTTGGTCCAGCGAGTAAGACGACTTTTGTGGTTACGCAAGCAACACAAGCAGCCGCTAACACAGCACGAGAAGGTGCTCTTAAAGGTTACGGAAAGGAACAAATCATCATAAATTCCGTTGTTTCAGGTGCAGTAACAGCTTTTTTCGCAAAAAAAGGTTTTGACAAAGTGTTTGCTCCCGGTAATGCTGAAACCTTAAAAGAAGTTGCGAGTAATGTTGCAGAAGCATTTTTTGCTGAAGGCGGAGAAGAAGCAATAGAAGAAGCCGCAGACCTTTTGGCTCAAAACATAACAAACGTTATTTTTAACAATCAAACAGAAATCCAGGCAGAGGTTGATAAATTAGTAACTCAAGGATATTCGCTAGACGATGCTTTCACTCAAGTTTTGTCAAGCTATGGTGAACAGATAGGAACGTCCTTTGTTATGGGCGGTCTGGCAGGCGGTATCATAAATTCTGTCAACAACGTTGCAAATTATAACTATAATCGCAACACGAATGTTGCACAGACGCAGAATCCTGCGATTTCTCCGCAAAATGAGCCGATTATCGACACCAACAATCAAGTTTCACCCCCTGCCGAAACAAACGCTCCTACGGGCGAATTTCAGCCCGTTACGCAAGCCGAATCCGTTGACCCCGAATATGATTTTGAGGAAATTGACAACGGTGAAGTTGATTTTGAAACAGAAAGCAACGAGCCGTATGACGAATACGCCGAGTATCTGTCGGGATTTGAACAGTATATCGCAGAATATGACGATATGCTCAACAATCCTACTTCTGAAAACGTCGGCAGAGTCAGCCAAGAAATAAAAACAGAGTTTGATTCTGAAAACTATGACGGCGTTACGGAAGAAAGAGTTGTGCCTTACACGAGCGGAAATTCTGCCGTAGATGCTTTTGTAAACGCTGACGGCAGACTTGACACAAAGATTACCGTTGATGCGCAGGCAGAGCAAAATTTAATTAATAAAGCGCAGAATATGTTCAACAGAACCGTGCGCTTTGTTGATACGCTCGACGGCGCAAACGCTTATTTTGACAGAAATACGAACGAAATCGTCATCGCGCGAGATTCTCAAATGAAATCCGTCTCCGCATTCGGTCACGAGTTTGCACACTCGCTTGAAGGCACGTTGGAATATACCGAGCTTAAAACACATCTTATGCAAAACTCATCCTTAATAAAGGCGAGGCTTGCCGAAGTCGGAAACAACTGGAACAAGCTTGTAGACAAAAAAATAACCGAGTACCAAAACGCACTCGGTAAAACCCTTAGCAGATCTGAAGCGGAATATGAAATTATTGCAGATGCTATCGGCACGGAGCTGTTTTCGGATTATAAGGCAATGGAATCTCTTGCAACCCAAAACCGTTCCCTTTTCACCAAGTTTAAGCAATGGTTTGTCAGAAACTTCATAGGCACGCGCGAGACAAGAAGAAAGATTTCTAATCCGAAAGCGGCCGCACTTAAGACCTACGCCCTTATGCTCAGAGCAGAAAAGGCAGCAATGAACCGCACACAAAGTGATGACAATAATAAAAAATACTCCGTAATAACTACTTCTGATGGGAAACAATATGTAAAAGCAGATAGACAAGTTATTTCGGGGGATGATTCGTCAAAATGGGGTAAGCAAGTTACGGATTACATCAACACTTCCATACGAAAAGGAAAAAACGTTGTTGTCTATGCTAAAGACGGAGATGCTCTGACAATTACCAGAGACACAGCTGGCAAAGCGGCATTTAGAAATCAGATCACTAATCCAGACGGTTCTAAAAGAACAATGACAGATGACGAATATGCTGTAAAACTTAGGGCAGAATCACATATCGATGAGATTTCCGAAACATCTGTAAGAGGCAACACAACCGTACCGGATACGAAAAAACACACTTTTGCAAAAGATGGATTCAATTATCGTACAGCGTATTTTCTTGATTTTGACGGCTCATATTATAGACTTACTCTTTCTGTTGGAAAAAATGGAGCGATAAACACAGTATATAATGTGGGAAAAATAAAAGAAGCAAGAACCCCGTTTAGTGGCTCAAAGGCCGTAGCAGATAAAACTGCCACCACGGTTACTGCTTCTTCCAATAGTATACCCAATTCCTCCGAAAATGTCAACAATGATGTTTCGTACTCCGCAAAGAAATCCGAAACGGTACAGCGGATTATAGACAACTTCAATTACAATGACGTAACGGCAAACAACATTATAAAAGCTGCACGCTCACTCAAACAGAAAGCAGACAGCAAGGCGGATTTAAAAGAGCTTGCATATATGATTGCACAAACGCTTGAAAACAGGCGCACAGGCAACACCGACAGCACAGATGCTGAACGCATAGCTATGATGCTTGCGGAAGATGCAAAAGTTCTCAACGAAGATTTCATTGCAGAAAACAAACCGATACTTGACCGATTAAACGGTATGACGATAAGCATTTCCGAGGCTGATATAAGCGACCTCGGCGATGCTTTTTCTTACGTCAAAAGCAAGCTTTTCCCCTACGTAACGCTTACAAAAGGCACAGATTCGAGCGTTGACAGCATTTTTCAAGACCTTGCGGCAGAGTTTCCGTTTGCTTTTGACGCTGAGGCTGTTACCCACCCTGCCGACCAAGTTAAGGCGATTATGGGATTCATCGAAGATTACCGAAACAACAAGTATTACAGACCGTATTTTGAAGATAGCGAAGCGTTCAGTTATCTGCGTACTGAGATTGAGAATATGCTCAGCGACACAAAAGTCGACGAAGCCTCTTACCTCGGCAAGCTTGAACAGTTGGTTGAAAAATACGGAGAGCTTAAAAACGGCGTACCGAAATCTACCGACGGAGAAACGAAGGTAAGGCGTGCTGCCGCAAGCTTTTACGGCTCAAAGCCTGTAATTGAAAACCCCGAACTCGCCGAGCGATTCGCAAAAGAGATTGTGAACGGCAAATATGATTACGAGATTATGAGGCAGGGCAAACTCGCAACACGTTACCTTGACCAAATCAAAGCCTCGGATAACGTTACGGAAAAGGT
>JAFOBC010000244.1 GCA_017382015.1 Clostridia bacterium | reverse complement strand
TCGGTGTAAAGTACAAAGCGTATTCACCTAAGTTAATCGGCAATGTCGGAACTTCTGAGCCGCTGTAATATTTGGTGGGTGCAACTGTTGCGCAGCCGCTTATTCCGTCAACCGTAATTTCGTAATCATAGCCTTTGGGAGTTTTCTGCATTACTTTGTATGTCCCATTATAAGTTTTGCCATTGGTTATATCTTCTATTATCAGTATTCCGTCTTTTGCTTTCAGCGTCATCTCAATTATTTTCGCTTCGGGGTGCACTTCATCCACACCGCCTACTGCAATAACAAACTCATAATCGCCTATATCATCATTGGTGGCAGACATAACAGCTTGCATTTTCCACTCGCAATCTTCTATTGCAACCAAATCACTGCTGCAAGATGAAAGAACAAAAACCAACATAATCACGGGTACTATCATCATTAATCGTTTCATTGCGTTGCACTCCTCGTTTTAATCATCTGCCGTTTACTGCTTTGGCAATAACCTCAAGCAGATTTATATCCATACCGCCAAACTCTTTTGCTATGAATTCTTCACCCGTGAGCGTATGAAGCCAGGTTGCCGCCGCGGCATATCTGCCGTAGGTTTCGGACAAATGGAAGGTATCGCGGCAAAGCGAAATTCCTCCATTCTGATAATCAAAAACCTTTTCGTTTTCGCGCAAATACTGAATTACCGTACCTGTCGCAATCAGGTCTGCACCTATACTTTCCGCCGCCTTTGCCGAAGCAGATACTATACTTTCAAACATTCTGCGGCTGTCACGCCCATAATTCAGAAAACCCGGATGCCTTGAACCGTTTTCGTATGACCAGGTCTGATGAAAATACAGCCTTGCCTGCGGCTGAAGCTCACGCACGAGCTTTGCAAGGGAGGAAAGATAAGGATGATAGCTATCGTACATTCCGCTGTCTGCACTCGCCTGCTGTAACGTTACGGCGTCCCATTTTTCATTTTCAAGCGCCTGCCGGATGCTGATTTTAGTTTCAGCCTCATTTCCGTTAAGCTCATAATCATAATAAGCATTATCTTCGCACACATTCTGCCAATGAGTTTTCAGGCTGCAACCGCCTATAAAAAGGTTTGCAGTATCAAGCGCAAATGAATTCTGCCGGGCCAGGATGTGCAGAAAACGATGCGCATCGGTTGAAAAGCTGTTGCCGATTGATAAAAGCTTCATTTTTCATTTCTCCTGTCAAGGCTTCTGTTGCGAAAATACAACACAAGGTCGGCGCTGACCATAACAAGGTTTAGAAAGTAGAAGAAAAGCACGTACCACTTTTCGCCTATTGCCGCCATATATGCTTCATTCATAAATTTTGCCGCAATACCTGCTATGTATCCAAAAATAATCAGACACAAAAACACAGGGCTTTTACCCTTTGCAGTACGCGCCTTATATGATTTGACCACGTTGAACGGCCATGATGCGCCAAAGCACACAATCATTATCACTTCTAAAATTTCCGCCATTGATTTTCGCCTCCTGCTTTATTATATCATAAGCGCCGCATATTGCAATCATCTGCCAAAAACAGTATAATCAATTTAATTAAATTCAAGGAGCGAACACAAGCTATGGCATACAGATTTTTGCGTTTCCCCGAGGGCAAGACAAAGGCTGTGACCCTCAGCTACGATGACGGCTGCAAGGCAGACTTAAGGCTTGCAGAAACAATCGAAAAGTACGGTATGAAATGCACGTTCAACATCAACAGCAAACGCCTTGCAAACGGACAAGACCTGACCGCCGACGATATGAAAGACCTGATGGCAAGAGGACACGAAGCGGCTGTACACGGCCACGATCACCTCGCCTGCGGAATCGTATCCGCCGCGATGGGAATCAACGACGTAATCACCTGCCGTAAAGCGCTCGAAACCACGTTCAGCAAAATAATACGAGGTATGGCATACCCCGACACGGGCATCACAGCGCTTGCAAACGGCACAGACTACAGCACGGTAAAACCGTACCTCACCGACCTCGGAATAGTTTACTCACGCACACTCGGCGGCGATAACGACAGCTTTGAACTACCCTGCGACTGGCACGCCTGGATGCCGACTGCTCATCACAGCAACCCCGAAATTTTTGCATACATAGATAAATTCTTAAGCGCTGACCCTGACAGCGGCTACACGGCAAAAAGACACCCCCTGCTGTTTTATATGTGGGGCCACTCATTTGAATTTGACAGCAATAACAACTGGGAGCTGCTGGACAGAATATGCGAAAAGCTAGGTGGCAACGATGACGTGTGGTATGCCACAAACATAGAAATTTACGAATACGTCAACGCATACAACTCGCTCATATGGAGCGCAGACGATAAAAAAGTATACAACCCAACGCTGATACCCGTATACTTCCAGCTGCCCGAAAAGGCATACTGCGTATTACCGGGCAAAACACTTACAATTTCTTTTTAGAGGATAGGAAAAAGCGAAGAACGCATAAAACATAATAATTCATCAGCATACGGGCGGCAGATTGCCGCCCGTATTATTTAAGGGGCTTCAACAGATATATAACTGTCGAAACCCCTTTTATTGTTTTATGCGTTCCTCGCTTTTTTACATCGCCTTTATTTTACCGTTTCATATTCCCAATCAATAATGCCGCCAAACTCTCTGACATTTGTGTAGCCGAGGTCTGCCAATGCCTGCGATGCAATTTTGCTGCGTCTGCCGCTTCTGCAATAGACAAGAATCAGCTGATTTTTATCGGGCAGCTCATTCTCTGCACGCTGTGCAATTTCATACTCGGGTATAAGCACCGCACCGCGAATATGACCTGCATCATACTCCTCCTGAGTACGCGCATCAATTATTACGAAATCTGTTTCGCTGTCCATCAGAGCCTTTGCCTCTTCAGCCGAAATTTGAACGTAGGTGTTATTCATCTGTGTTTGCCCCTCATCTGTGTTATTACCGCCGCAGGAAACAAGTGCAGCCGCTGAAAAGCAAAGCACCGCAACCCCCAGCAACCTGATAAAATTTTTCATATCGGTCAATCTCCATAAAAACAAACTGTGAGGATATTATAACACCTGAACAGTATTAATTTCAACCTTTGAGCTGTGAATTGAACTTTTTACTTGTTAATCTGACCGAAAAATAGACAATTCCCCATATTGCCAAGAACAACAAAACAAAAACAGCAGTGAATATGACAAGCACCATAGGCTCAAACGGAATCCACGAATTTGCAACATAACAGACTGAATATGCCGCATAAAGGCTACCGAAATGGCAAAGCAAAGATTTAACAGTACTCCAATGCTCAATCTGATTGAATACTGT
>JAFOBC010000243.1 GCA_017382015.1 Clostridia bacterium | reverse complement strand
TGGATACTTGGCCTCATCCAACCTCAGGCAGGAGAAGCATTTGAAATAGGCCTTAAAGACTATATGCTTACGCTCGTTTCGTTCGATGCCGTTAATTTTGAAGATCTTAAAAACTTAACTACAAAAGAATTTATAGAAACATTTGAAACAGGTTTCAAAGAAAACGTGTTAGCACTTGTTCCCGCAGAATTTACAGATAAAGTAAACCAGGCTATCGGAGCAAAAGGTATTGACTCAATTTCCTTAGAAAACCTTACATCGCTTATAAAGGAAACGCTCTCCGCTGATGCACTTAAGATATTTGAAGAAACTTTCAAGACAGAATACGAGGCAGCCTTCAAAGCCTGCTTTAAGACAGAATTCATTGAAAACTTCAAGCTTACACAAAATCTTGACGGTATTTCGTTCGATGACCTTAAAGCGCTTATTATACAGTCGCTTCCGAAAGAAGCTGTTGAAGCCTTTGAAAGCGCTGTTGCAAAGAAATCCATTGAAGGCTCTGCATGGCAGGTATATCTCAAACATTTTGATGATGTTTCCTGGGCAAAGAAAGCTGTACCCGCAGGCAGCATAGGCAGAAATTATTTCCAATCCGTTGAAATGATTTCATTTGCTATCAAGGCTGTCGCCTGCCTTATAACAACAAGATTCGTCATAAAAGATAAGAGAGCCGCTAATACAGGCTTTGTTGTATGCGGCGCATTTGCATTCGCTATTACAGTTTCTGACCTCTTCTTCTATTTTGGTAACGGCGGCTACCACAAGCTTGGCGAAAACTACTTCAGTGAAAATGTTGCTCCCTGGAGCTGTTGGGAATACTTTACCGGCTTCATCGCAGGCGGTATAATTACTGCATATATGCTCAACCTTAAATCCAAAGAAGATGTTGACGATATCGCATTTGCCAAAGTACCCGCCAAACTTAAAACCATTCTCACCTTTGCTCTCAGCTACCTCTTCTTAATCGGTGTAAGTATTGTAAGACCGGTACTTGAAAGATTTGACGAAAGCAAATTACAGATACTCTACGTAGTGATTTCAGTACTTGTTGCCGGCGGAATCGTTGCTGCACTTGTTGCAAAATGGGGATTTGCCGCAGAAAAAACAAATATGATAAAAATCTCTTCCACCCTGCTCCCGTTGTTTATGGCGCTGATTTTCATATCATATATGTTCCTGTGCTCAACAAGTTATCAGAATTATACAAGCATAACTATGGTGCACAATGCTATGGTAGTTGTATCGCTGATTGCAGTAAATATCTGGATTATAATTCAAAGAAAGATGCTTAAAACAAAATAACATAAACTAAAGCGCCCGTATCACCAAACGATGATACGGGCGCTTTTTATTGTCATATAATTAATCAGGCTGCTTCAACAAGATCAAGAATCATATCAGGATAGTCTGACATAATAGTATCAGCACCATTATTTATAAGGTACTGTGCAGCCTCTGCATCGTTGATAGTCCAGTACTGAACAGCTATATCATACTTATGTGCATAGTTGATAAATGCCTTTGTACCGGTATTGATAAGGTTAAGAGCACTTTCACCGTAAGGAATCTGGAGAGCTACATAAGAAACATCCAACGAATCAAGATCCCAACCCATTCTGGAATAGACATAGAACTGGATTACTTCAATAACATCAGCTGAGCGAGGCATATCAGGATATGTTTTCCTCATATAATCGGCGACATCAGGCTGGAAAGTAGCCCAGATAACTCTGTCCTGAAGTCCTCTTTCAGTAACAATCTGATAAAGTTTGTCTGCGGCCTGCTTACCCTGCTTACCCATGCTCTTTATCTCGATGATATATCTGTATTCCACGCCGTTGCTGTTAGACTCGATAAGCTCGAAAATATCTTCACATTTAGCTACACGAAGATTATCGGGTATATCGTCACCTCTCAGACCTCTGTAGGGATATTCGCCGTTCAACTTGAAATTTTCACCGAGATTAAGCTCATAGGCTTCATCATAAGTAAGCTGAGAAGCGTAAATATTCTTGCGGCCATACTTTTCAACAGCATCTGATGTAGCGTCGAAAGTAAGGTCGTGGAGAAGTATAAGTTCACCGTCTGCTGTAAGCTGAACATCGAACTCAAAAGTATCAACACCGAACTCATCAACGTTTTCGAGCATCTTTTCGAATGCCATAATAGTATTCTGAGGAGCAACACCTGCACCTGAGCGGTGAGCGGAAACATCAGGGTTACCATACTCATTGATGTAGCTGTTTTCTGCATTTTCGTTAATAATTACCTCTGTACCGGGCGCATCATCAGCACCCATCGTAAGCATAATAGGCAACAAACAAACAACTGCCACAATAGAATGACTGAAATTTTTGATAGCCAGGATAATTGCTGCAAAACTCATAATTATCATCTTCCTTTTTTCTGAAAGTAACATTATAATTATATCTTTCCCAAGTAAAAAGTCAATAGTATATGAATAAAATATTAACAATTTTGCGCTTTATTGGATATTGAATCATTTCAAAACTTATGATATAATCCTCTCTCGAAGCAAAGAAAAGGATGGGAAAATATGTCAGAAACCATGTTTTTAATTTTTGAGCTTATCGGAACTGTTGCCTTTGCTGCATCGGGAGCAATTACAGGCATCAGCAAAAAAATGGATATACTGGGTGTTGCAACATTAGGCATCGTAACAGCGGTTGGCGGCGGTGTTATACGCGATGTAATACTTGGCATTACCCCACCAGCAACATTCAGCAATCCGATATATGCTGTTATCTCACTTGCCGTATCTGTAATAATCTTTATCCCTGCAGTGCACAAATTTCTTTTTAAAAATCACAAAGCTTACGACTTTATTATGCTGATTATGGACTCTGTAGGTCTTGGAATATTTACGGTTGTCGGCATACAGACTGCTATGCATAAATTCGATTCCCCAAACATATTTCTGCTTATTTTTGTCGGTATGGTAACCGGTATCGGCGGCGGTGTCGTAAGAGATGTCCTTTCAAAAAGCACTCCTTATATTTTCATCAAACACTTTTACGCTTGCGCATCATTTTTCGGCGCTGTAACCTGCATCGTGCTGTGGCGTTTTCTGGGCGAACAGATTGCTGTTATCGGCGGCGCTTTTGTTGTGCTTATCCTCCGTTTACTCGCTGCACATTTCCGTTGGAGCTTACCTAAAGCCAAATTCGATAGTGAAGAAAAAAACGCCTGAGCTGTTAGCCAGAGGTGGCTAAGGACAGTCGGGGTATGTAGATACGGTGTAGCCGATAAAGGCTACGCCGTATTTCTCTTTCACGCCACTCTTGGCGGATTCTTGCGGATTTCTTCATAAGTCTCAAGAATTGTCTTCCCATCAGGAATTACAATAACACCCACACCAATAAAGTGAACCTTAATAGGAACGTGCTTTTTGCCATTTTCGTCTTTAGTACTATCAAAGACTTCAATCTTTGTTATTAGCCGATTGACGAGTTCAGGTGTCAGTTCCTTTAGATCGGTGCATTTGCGGATAATGGAAAGAAATGCCCGGAGGTCGATGTTATCCTGCTCAGCATTGGCAAGCTGCCGTTCCGTTTCGGCAACTGCTTGTATCAATTCTCTTTGCTCTTTTTCGTAATTGGCGGTCATGCGCTCAAACAGATCATCCCTTAGTGTACCTAGCACATTCTTTTCAAAGGCGGCTTCAATCAACTTATCAAGTGCCACAATACGCTTTTTGTTTTTCTCAAGTTCCTGCTTTGCTGCTTTGAAATTGTTTGCCTTGTGCAGTTCGTGTTGCTTACCGTACAGATATAGAAAAACAGGCTCATATTCCGTAATATATTCAGCCGCTTCCCGTATGAGCTTTAATACCATCTTTTCAAGTACCACGTTACGGATAAAATGGATCGTGCAACTACCTCTGTTTTCCTTATAGGCAGAGCAACGGTAAAATTCCTGATGCTCCTTTACGCTCTTGGCGGCACAGAAATATAACTTTGAACCGCAATCGCCGCAATACATAAGTCCCGAAAAGATACTTTGTCTGCCCGTCGCAGTGTTTCTGCGGCGGTGCTTTTTTATCTCCTGCACACGCTCCCAAGTATCCATATCAATAATGGCTTCTTGTGTGTTCGGGATGATTACCCAATCTTCAGGGGAATTATAGACTGTTTTGTGAACCTTAAAGCTGACGGTGCTCGACTTGAAATTCACGGTACAACCGGTGTACTGCATATTGGCGAGAATGTGGTCTACGCTGTTTTCAGACCAACGGTAAGGATCAATAACCTTGTTCCGTGTCTTTCTGCCGATGCTGTTGTAATAGGCGGTTGGTGTTAAAATCTTTTCTGCTTCTAAACGGCGTGC
>JAFOBC010000242.1 GCA_017382015.1 Clostridia bacterium | reverse complement strand
TGTAAGGGTACGGTTACCCATCACCTGAGCGATATATACGGCTTCAACGGCCCTGCAGACGGCGTCTGGGGTCTCTGGCCTATGGGCGGTGCGTGGCTTGCTTTCCATATGTGGGAGCATTACCTTTATACTCAGGATCTTGCATACCTCAAGGATACAGCCTATGAGTATATCAAGGCTTGTGTCGAGTTCTTCCTTGACTATATGGTTGAGGATGATAAGGGCAGACTTCTTACAGGCCCCTCGGCTTCACCCGAAAACGATTATATAGGCGCCGACGGCAAGCCCGTATGCATGTGTATGTCGCCCACAATGGACGTTGAAATTGTCGGCGGACTTCTCAAGTTCTATATCGAAACGGAAAAGCTCCTCGGTATCGACAGCGTAACTGCCACAAAGGCCGCAGAAGCGCTCGGCAAGATGCCTCCCATTCAGGTAGGTAAGCACGGTCAGCTTATGGAGTGGCTTGAGGATTATGAGGAGGCGGAGCCGGGTCACCGTCACATTTCTCACGCATTCGGTATCTATCCTGCCGATCTTATCACAAGAGCAACCCCCGATTTGTATAAGGCAATCAGGGTTACTATCGACCGCAGACTTGCAAACGGCGGCGGTCATACAGGCTGGAGCAGAGCTTGGCTTATCAACCTCTTTGCACGTCTTCGCGACGGTGAAGCTACATATGAGCACATCAGGCTCCTTTTTACCCGTTCGACTCTTCCAAATCTTTACGATACTCATCCGCCTTTCCAGATTGACGGCAACTTCGGCGGTGCGGCAGGTATGGGCGAAATGCTCGTACAGAGCCACGAGGGCTTTATCTCGCTTCTTCCCGCGACAAGTACCAGACTTTCAGGCAGCTTCAGCGGTCTCAAAGCAAGAGGTAACGTTGAGGTTTCCGGTGAGTTTGAGTGCGGCAAGGTGAAATCCTTTGAGCTTGTCAGTGCTTTTGATAAGTGTATCGGTGTTGAAATAGAAAATGCCGCAACAGTTTCCTGCGGCGGCAAAGAATATAAGGCTGTTGACGGCTTGTTTATGCTCGACGTCAAGGCAGGCGAAAAGGTTTCCTGCACGGTTATGTATTAAAAACCGTCTGCACAGCGAGCATGAGTGCAACTCCGGGCGAACCGAGCACAGCGGCTGTGCCGAGCGTGTACCAGTTAACGGCTATCCCTGTGCCTATCGCAAGTCCGATAAGCTTCACGGCGTACAGCGCGGCTACACCTTGAGCGGCGCTTGCAAGGACGCCTTTTATGAGGCATCGTCGTTTTAGCATTATTACTGTCAGCGTCAGCACGCAGAATGCGGCGTAAATTATGGGCACGGTGTTAATTCCCATAGTCCTGCAACCTCGTTTCGCTTGATTTGATGTTTCTGTCTTTTGCTATTGAAATCAGATAGCGGTATCTGGCTTTGAGTGCTTCAATTTCGTATATCGTGGCCTCAACAAGGTTGCTGTCGCATTGCAGCTCAAACCTTTCATAAGCGAGGGTCAATGATTCGCTGAGTCGGTGTATTTCGCTGATAAGCTGTTCATCATCCTCGTTACGGCATTTCTTCTTTGCAATCAATTGCGTTATCGTCATTTTCCGTCCTCCGTTTCATTAATCTATATGTTAAAAGGATGGGCGGATATTCACAAAAATATACCTACGGAGGAAAATATTATGTATATGACAAAGCTCACCCCCTTTTCAGTAAGAACAATCTGGGGCGGCAGAAAGCTGATTGACAGCTACGGCATCAAGACAGACCTCGAAAACTGCGCCGAGGCGTGGATGCTTTCCTGCTTTGAAAATTTTGAAAGCACCGTTGCCGACGGTGAGTATGCAGGCAAAACTCTCACTCAGGTTATTGCTCAGTGCGGTAAGGATATCCTCGGCAAAAATGCTCAGAATTTTGAGTATTTCCCGATTCTTATCAAGTTCATCGATGCGGCAGATGATTTGTCTGTTCAGGTTCACCCTGATGATGAGTACGCTGCAGCATACAACGGCGGCTACGGCAAAACAGAATGCTGGTATATAATGGATTGCGAGCCCGGTGCACGCATTATTTACGGCTTCAAAGACAAAATCTCTACAGAAGATTTTGCAAAGGCAATTGAAGAAAACAGAATTGATGACGTTGTGAATTATGTAGAGGTTAAGAAGGGCGATTTCTTCCTTATCGAGGCAGGCACTCTTCACGCAATCTGCAAGGGCATTCTTCTTGCAGAGGTTCAGCAGAATTCAAACGTAACATTCCGCGCATACGATTATAACCGCTTTGATGCAAAGTGCAACGGCCCCAGACCGCTCCACATCAAGGAAACCCTTGACGTTACAAAGTGCGAGCCGCCTTGCCCGTCAATACCCACTCTTACAAAGGTTGAAGAGCTTGACGGCGCTGTCAGAACAGAGCTTGTCAGCTTTGAGCTTTTCAGCGTAAACAAGGTTGAAATCAACGGCGCATACAGCAGCGTAGCTGATGAGAATTCTTTTGTTCACATTATGGTTCTCGAGGGTAACGGCACAATTTCCTGCGGCGACGTAAGCTTTGATATTACCAAGGGCGAGGGCGTTTTTGTTCCTGCGGCTGCAGGTGAATACGCTGTCAGCGGCAACGTTATGATTCTTGAAAGCAGAGTGTAACGAGCCTATATCAAATTTTGCGTCAGCAAAATATATCGTGTGAATGCAAGTTCACATAGCGTCAGAAATATTATCTATCTACAATACAACTTTCCGGAGAATACAAATGGCAGTTTTATCCGCACAAAATCTGAATATGTCCTTTGGTGACAGAACTCTTTTTGACGGTGTCTCATTCGAGATAAACGCAGGCGAGCGAGTGGGCTTAATCGGCGCTAACGGAACAGGCAAAACAACGTTGTTCCGCCTTGTTCTCGGCACGGAAAAACCGACCTCGGGCGAAATCCACCCCGGCAGAAATACGGTTGTTGGCTATATGGAGCAGCACGCCTGCCGCGATTCCCGCAAAACCATCTACGATGAGATTATGACGGTGTTTGACCCGCTCATTGCAATCGAAAAGCGTCTTGAACAGCTTAACTCTATGATTGATAACGGCGGCGATATTATCGACACGCTTATCGACGAGCAGCTTCGTCTGACCGAGCAGTTTGAGCGCGACGGCGGTCTTACCTGCCGCAGCAGAGCGCGTTCAACTCTTATAGGTCTCGGCTTTGCCGCAGATACGCATACGCTCACCTGTGATAAGCTCAGCGGCGGTCAGCGCTCAAAGCTCAGTCTCGGCAAGCTTCTTCTTTCCGAGCCGGATTTGTTGCTGCTTGACGAGCCTACAAACCACCTTGATATTGACAGCGTTGAGTGGCTTGAGTCATTCCTTGCCGATTACAGAGGTGCGGCGCTCATCATTTCGCACGACCGTTATTTCCTTGACCGTGTCACAACCCGCACTATGGAGATTGAGCACCGCAAGATGCGAATCTACAAGGGCGGATATTCCGAGTTCATAAAGCAGAAGGAAAAAGATAAGGAAATTGCACAGCGCCATTACGACAATACGATGGACGAAGTTCACCGTATTGAGAAGATGATTGAACAGCAGCGCAGGTGGAACCGTGAGCGCAATATCCGTACGGCAGAGCATAAGCAAAAGTCAATTGACAGACTTATGGACGGTCTCGAAAAGCCTGAGGCTGATGAGGCTACACTTCGCTTTGAGTTCAAAACTCTTGTCGAAACGGGTAATGATGTTCTTATCTGCCAGGGGCTTACAAAAGGCTTCGGCGGCGAACCGCTGTTCCAAAATGCAGATTTGCTCCTCAAAAAAGGTGAGCGTGCATTTTTGCTGGGTGCAAACGGTTGCGGCAAAACAACTTTCCTTCGCGTTATAATGGGCGAATACATACCGCAGGCGGGTTTGCGTAAGTTCGGTGAGAATGTGCGTGCAGGCTATTTTGATCAGACTCTCAGCGGCCTCAGTGACGATAAAACCGTGCTCGACGAGGTGTGGGATCAATATCGCAGGCTTTCACAGACCGAGGTGAGAAATGCGCTTGCCGCTTTCCTTTTCAGAGGCGATGCCGTGTTCAGCCGTGTCGGTGATCTGAGCGGTGGTGAGAAGGCAAGAGTTGCTTTGCTTAAGCTTATGCTCGGCGGCTATAATCTTTTATTGCTTGACGAGCCTACAAACCATCTTGATATTACATCGCGTGAAGCGCTTGAGGATGCGCTTATGGGTTATGACGGCACAATGCTCATTGTTTCGCACGACCGATATTTTATCAATAAGCTTTCGACTCGTATATTACGCCTGGGCAAAGAGAAAATTGAGGAATTCGGCAACGATTATGACGAGTATCTCAGCCGCCTTGAAGCGCTCAGGCAAGGTGTTAAAGCCGTAAAAGAAAAGACAGCACCGAAAGTGGATAACTATAAACTTCGCAAAGAACGTGAGAGCGAAAAGCGAAAGCTCAACACAGCTTTCCGACGTTGCGAAGAGAATATAGAAAACACGGAAAAACTCATAAACGAAACGCAGGCGGAGCTTGAAAACCCCGAAACGTCTGCGGATTATGAAAAAATTATGGCTCTTACAACTAAGCTTGAAGAGCTTAATACAAGCCTCGAGCAGCTCTATGAGGATTGGGAGAATATTCAGCTCAGGCTTGCTGAATTTGAATAAACAAAGGGGGATTTCCTTATGAAAAATATACTCAGCGCAAATTGGATAAAGAGCCCTAAGCTTTCAAAGGAGTGCGAAGTCTGCTACACAAAGCAGTTTGGTGCATCAAAGCCGATTAAAAGCGCAAGCCTTGAAATTACAGCTTTGGGTACATACGTTGCACGTATCAACGGCAAAAAGGTCGGCGACCAGGTTATGACACCGGGTTGGACGGCTTACCGCAAGCGCCTTCAGGTTGAAACCTACGATATAACCGATATGCTTAGTGAAGATAATACGCTCTGTGTCGGTGTCGGCCCGGGTTGGAAGGGCAGATATTTTACCGGCAACGAGAGATGTGCCGAGTATTTCCTCGGTGTCAGAGAAACTGCGCTTATCTGTGCGGTTACTCTCGAGTATGCTGACGGTACTGAAGATGTAATTGTTACAGACGATACATGGGTTACCGAGTTTGGTAAAAACGTTTATTCCGACCTTTATAACGGCTATAAGTACGATCCGCTCTATGTCGATCCAAAGCCGATGGATGCTGTTGTTTTCCCGAAGGGAATGGAGATTCTCCTCGACCGTGACGGCGAAAAAATCATCGAGCAGGAAAGACTTGAGGCAAAAGAAATCATCATCACACCCAAGGGTGAAACTGTTATCGACTTCGGTCAGAATATGACGGGTTACGTTGAGTTCAAGGTCAAGGGCAACAAAGGCGAAACTGTTACAATAGAGCACGCTGAGGTGCTTGATGCTCAGGGTAACTTCTACCGTGATAATCTGCGTGCGGCTCTTGCTAAGGCAGAGTTTGTCTGCGACGGTGAGGAGCATATCCACAAACCCGACCATACTTTCTTCGGTTTCCGCTATATCCGCCTTACAGGCTGGAGCGATGAAATCAAAAAAGAGAATTTCACAGCGATTGTTGTTCATTCCGATATGAAGCGTACGGGTCACTTTGAGTGCTCTGATGCAAGGCTCAACCAGCTGTACTCAAACATCATCTGGGGTCAGAAGGGCAACTACCTTGATGTGCCGACCGATTGTCCTCAGCGCGATGAGCGCCTCGGCTGGACGGGTGATGCACAGGTCTTTATCAAAGCCGCCGCATACAACTACGACGTTGAGCGTTTCTTCCTCAAGTGGCTTGCTGACCTTCGTGCAGATCAGCGCCCGTGGGGTACAATTCCTCACGTTATTCCCGATATTTTTGATTGTGATGAAAATTCATCTGCCGCCTGGGCGGATGCCGCAACAGTTTGTCCGTGGCAGATTTATCTTTCATACGGCAACAAAGAGCTTATCGAAAAATCCCTTCGCTCGATGAAAGATTATATCGAGTATATAGAAATGCAGAGCCGTGACGGCATCTGGTGCAAGAGCTGGCATTTCGGCGATTGGCTCAATCTTGATGCAAGTGACGTTGGCAAGTGTGATATAGGTACAGATAAAAACCTCATTGCAACAGCTTACTATATCTATTCAAGCAGTATTCTTATCAAGGCAATGAAGCTTTGCGGTGAAGATACAGCTGAGCAGGAGGCAAAGCGTGAGGCTTCAATCCTTGCTTTCAGGCGTGAGTTTATGGCTGACGGCAGAATTAAGCCTGAGTTTGTAACTCAGACAGCTTGTGTGCTTGCGGTGCATTTTGGTATCAGCGATGATATTGCAACAACAGCCGCTCAGCTCAACGAGCTCGTACTTGAATGCGGCCACCTCAAAACAGGCTTTGTCGGCACGCCTTATCTGCTCCACGCTCTTACCGATAACGGCTATGCCGAAACCGCATACAGCCTCATTCTCCGTGAGGAGTATCCATCTTGGCTCTTCTCTGTCAGGATGGGTGCAACTACTATCTGGGAGCATTGGGACAGCCTTCGTGAGGATGGCTCAATGTGGAGCACGGATATGAATTCATTCAACCACTACGCCTACGGTGCTGTTGCTGATTGGATGTACGGCGATATGGCTGGCATCAATGTTGACGAGGCAAACCCTGCATACAAGCACATAATCCTCAAGCCCGTTACAGACAGCAGGCTTGATTGGGTCAGGGCAAGTGTAGATAC
>JAFOBC010000241.1 GCA_017382015.1 Clostridia bacterium | reverse complement strand
CAATATTGATAAGCTCACTGTGCACACCGTTTTTGTCCTTGACTTCAACTGCCTTTACGGTATTTGCATCAATTTTAATTTCGCTGCCGAAGGCTTCAAGCGATGTTGTTGCCTCACTTGCAAACAGAGAATACTGTGCATAAAGTCTGTCGCCGAAAAGGTGATATGTTTTATCAACCTTGAAAAGCTTCGAATCGGCGTCAAAATCACGGACGTGACACTCGTAATAATACTCACCCAAGCGGATTGTGTTAACTCTGCCGTCATCCTTTGAGGTTGAGAAATAATGTCTGTATCCGTCCTGCTCATAGAATGAATCAAAGCTGTCTGCAACGTAAGCATTGCCCTCTTTATCTGCAAGGGTTGCGCTGTTTTTGCGCAGATTCAACGTATGAGTCAGCACTGTGTTTGCATTTTCCATTGCATAAACAGAACGATCTGTACCAAGATAATATGCCTGTGCCTTATCACTGACCTGTGCGGCATATTTAATTGAATTGTCAAGCTGTGTATCACCGTCGATATCGTTTATGATCTGAGTCGGTGTGTCGGGAGTTTCCTGCGGCTCAACGTATTCGCCGTAGCTTACATTGAGGAAAAGCATCTGAAAAAACGCAAGTATTACCGCAAACATTTTTTTGATATATGCGAGCATAACGGGTATCCTCCTTTTTATATTAGTTCTATATTATAACAATTTAAATATAAAGTCAATCACGCAAAAAACAAAAAGGCAGGAGACACAATGTATCTCCTGCCTGAAGTTTTGCTTTTTATCTTACGCTGTCGTAAACCTCATAGAAGTTGCCGACAAATGCTGTTGCAGCGCCGAGGCCGTAAGAGATAAGGCACCATGTGTCGCTGTCAAACTCGCCGGATTCTTCGTTGTACTGAAGACCTGCCATAACGAAGTTTGCAGGGTTAGCAACGTAACCTGCAGCATCGTTCATAAGATCCATAATGATGATGTCTTCGCCTGTGCGCTCTCTGATGGGCTTGAGGTCAAAGCCTTCTGCACCGCTGCCACCAAGGAGAAGCTCGCCGAATATTTCACCGGGGCTCATAAACACCTTCATCTCGTCGCCGATTTCAAGGTAACCAACCTCAGTAACTGTGTAGTATCTGCCTGAATCATCCTTGAGAACAAAGTTATCAGCACAGGAAGTCTTGCCGAGAAGAACGATGATATTGTTGTCAATTCGTACTGTGAACTGCTTGAGCATAATGTTGAGAACGGGCTTAACCTCAACTGCCTCTACAGTTTCCATACCATCGTACCAGATTGTGTAATCAGGATACTCATCGGGCTTGTTGCTGTACTGAGCAACACCGAGAAGGTCGCCTGTTGCCTCATTGAGGGCAATTCTCTCATCCTCAGTCATGCTCATACCAAGAAGCATATAACCGATTTCATAGCCGTAACGGATAGCTGACAGATGAGCTGTGTGGTCAATGCCGTCACCTGTGTAATGTCTTGCAGAAGTAACTGTTGAAACGTTACCCTGGAGGAAGATGAAGTTATAGCCTGCTCTGTTCATAACCTTCTCTGTATACCAGATGAAGTCAGCAGAGAACTTCTTATCGAATGAAACTGCCTTGTCGGGGTCAGCGCTTGCCCAATCGAAGCTTGCTGACTCGGGATGGCAACCGAATGTTGTGATGATTGTGGGAGTCTTCTCTGCATCTGCAGGAACAAACTCAAGCTTGTACATATTGGGATCGTAAGAAATCGGAGCTGTTCTGTCCCAAACATAGTCGTTGATATCCATCTCGGAGTAGTAGAGCTTACCTGTTGTCATATCAGCGATTGCATCTTCAACAGCCTTCTTTGAGCCTGCAACAAGAGAATCGATGAATGAACGCTCAACGCCGTATCTTACTTCGTCGCTGAAGATGTTGTTGAGGATACAGCCTACGGGGTCAGTCCATACACCCTGTGAGTCGATACCTGTGTGGATGTGTGTACAGGAAACGTTGATGCTGACAATGTTGTACTTCTCAGCAACTTCTGCAAGACCTGCACGGATGCGTCTTACGTCAGCGTTTGCAAGACCCATTGCGTCAATAGCGATGAACACAACGTTGCCTCTGCCTGAGCCGTCGTTCATAACAACAACTCTTGCCATAAGGTCTTCCTCGTTGCCGTCTTCGTCAGCGTACATCTCTGTGCCGAAAACGTAGGGAAGGTATGCACCCTTTGCATACTTCTTTGTACCGAAGTCTGCGGGGAGCACGGAAGCCTTGCCGTAGCCGAGGCTCCAGACCTTGTCGCCCTGAGGCTCGTCGATAAACTCATCCATACCCTTGTAGAAGTCTGAGTACTGCTCAATATCAAACTCCTCGTAATCTGCAACAGCTGCAGAATCGGGAATAATCATAGTGAGAGCTTTACCGAGAATGCCGTTGATGAACACGTTGCTAAGCTTGTTGAGCACCTTGGAGAGAGCGATTTTTGTGTTTGTTGAATCGTCCTGCTCTGCTTCGGCAACATACTCTTCTACAGAATCATACTCTGTCTGAGTCTGTGCAGCGTAAACACCTGTGGTAGCAAGAATGCTTACACACAGAATCACGCTGACAATTACCATAAGTCTTTTTTTCATGTGATTGTACCTCCGTTTTTGTTTTTCGGAATTTTACCAAAAGCATTTTAACACATAAACCGGCACAATACAATAACCGATTTATATTTTTTATACTTTTTATATCTATTGACTTAATTGCGCTCAAAAGCAAACAGTTCAATGATAACGCGCCCAACACACCGCTTCTCGGTTATTACACGCACATCCGACATTAATTGACAGCGATATACAGTGTAAGCTATAATGAATAATTAACAAAGAAACTGCTGTTTGTTGAAAAGAAACGTATGGCACAAGCTGCACCCCCTAAAAAGTTGCAAAGAACTGATAGGTATACTGTAGAATGGTTCACGGTATACAGCGCATACTGTACGGACTACTTTTCATCACCTGCAAAAACACAGGGTGCAAACAAACATAATTAAATAAAGGAGCAGTACTATGAACAACACTAATGATTTTTTCATCTGGGACGGCAAATTATCAAAATATCTCGGCAACGACAGAGAAGTTATAATACCCGACTATGTTACAGAAATCGGGGAATATGCATTTGACGGCCGTTCAGACGTCAAATTCGTCATTATTCCCAACAGCGTTACCATTATCGGAGACTGGGCATTCAACGACTGTACAGGTCTTGTGTCAGTCACTATGCCCGAAAGCATTACCACCGTGGGCTACAACGCTTTCAGCGGCTGCACAAGCCTTGAATCAATCAGCTTACCTGAAAACACACGATACATCGGCTTCGGAGCTTTCAGCTCGTGCACAAGTCTTCGCTCTATTGTAATCCCGTCCGGTGTAACAGAAATCTCAAGCCAGACATTCAGCGGCTGTTCAAGCCTTGAATCCGTCACGTTGCACGACAATATTGTCGAAATAGGCGGATATGCTTTTGAGAACTGTACATCTCTTGTTGAGATTGAAATTCCCAACAGCATCACTGAAATCGGCTGGAACGCTTTTAACGGTTGCTATTCCCTTAAATCCGCCATATTGTCAGACAACATTACAAAAATAAGCGACTCTTTATTCTGCGACTGTCAGAATCTGAAGTCTGTCTTTCTGCCGATTGGTGTTACTGAAATCGGCAGCAAAGCATTCTTCGGTTGCTCTTCGCTTACCGCGTTCATTATTCCCAACGGCGTTACCGTAATCGGCAACAGTGCATTCGAAGGTTGCGAAGCTCTGGCTTCAGTATACATTTCCGATACTGTTTCAAGTATCGGAAGCAGAGCTTTTTCCAATTGCTCCGCCCTCGCTCAAGTCAAAATCCCTAACCATGTTACCGCAATAGCAAACGGCACATTCAGCAACTGCTTCTTACTCGCAGGTGTCTCTATTCCTGATACCGTCACAGAAATCGGCGATTTTGCATTCAGCAGCTGCAATTCACTCTCTTCAGTCTGCCTGCCGCAGGGGATTGAAAGAATCAGCGACTGCGCATTTAAAAACTGCAACAATCTGACTTTGATGATTGAGCAGGATGCCTTTGCCGAAAAGAACACATTATTATTGAATTACTGCAACAGAAACAAAATTAAATCCGCCGTGGTTACCGACGAATTCTGGATTTCGGACAACACCCTCAAAAAGTATGCAGGTTTCAGCAGCGAAGTTGTAATCCCCGACTCGGTTGAAAAAATCGGCCCTAAAGCATTCCTCAACTGCGATTTCATCACTTCCGTCATACTCCCGGAGGGTATAAAAGAAATCGGCAAGCTTGCTTTCAGCGGCTGCACAAACCTGGAATCAATCATCTTCCCCGAAAGCCTTACAACAATCGGAAACAATGCGTTCAGCAATTGCACCGCCATTACTCACGTTGTCATACCCGACAGTGTAACGCTTATTGACTACGACGCATTTTACAACTGCACTTCGCTCGAATCAGTCCGACTCCCCGGCTCAATTACAGAAATTAACAATAAAGTATTCGCAAATTGCTTCGCTCTGAAATCCATAACAATACCCAAGAGCGTGACAAAAATCAAAAGAAAAGCATTCAGCTCCTGCAGATTACTTGAATCAATCCATATCCCGGCAAATGTTGACGAAATAGGCGAGCTGGCATTTTACAGCTGTACAAACCTCAAGAACATCACAGCAGACGAGAACAATCTGTCTTTCTCCTGTGATGAAAACGGTGTGCTGTTCAACAAGGATAAAACCGTTCTTATCAGATATCCCGCAGGCTCAGAAGCAACAAGCTACACTATTCCTGACACGGTTACCCAAATATGCAACAATGCGTTCAACTCCTGCAGCAACCTCCAATTCATCTTCATCCCTGACTCTGTTACGCAAATTCACGATTTTGCTTTCGCCAACTGCACGGCGCTTACCGAAGTCAGACTTTCCGAGAAGCTTTCTGAACTTAGTCGCGATCTCTTCATTGGCTGCACTTCTCTTAAATCAATCGTAATTCCTGACGGCGTTACCAAGATATGTGATTTTGCTTTCGACTTCTGCACAGCCCTTGAATCAATCTTTATCCCCTGCGGCGTTACTTACATCGGAGAAGGTTCCTTGTGCAAATGTACAGCGCTCAAATCCATCGACATCCCCGACAGCGTTACACATATCGGCGCATACGCCTTTTCAAACTGCGCTTCACTCACTTCAATAACAATACCCGACAGCGTTATTTATATCGGCCAGCACGCATTCTTCAGCTGTACTGGGCTTGTTTCAGTTTCGCTCTCTGCAGGTCTCACGGAAATCAGCCGCAAAATGTTCTGCAACTGCACCAAACTGCGCAGCGTAAGCATACCTGACGGTGTCGTTACAATCGGCGATAATGTTTTTGGCCAATGCGAAAAGCTGTCATACGTTTACATACCTGATACTGTCACGGAAATCGGAAAATTTGCATTCTCCGAATGCACACACCTCAAATCTGTATTCATACCTGCCGCAGTATCAAAAATCGACAACGCTACTTTCCACGCCTGCACGTCTCTTGCAAGCATCTGTGTAGACGATTACAACCTTTACTATTCAAGCGACGAAAACGGTGTATTGTTCAACAAAAACAAAACAGCTCTCATCAGATATCCTGCCGGCTCTGAAACCGAAAGCTATGAGATTCCTGACACCATTACACAGATATGCAATAATGCGTTCAGCGCTTGCGCCAACCTTAAATCAATCCGCATCCCTGACAGCGTTACGGAAATAGGCGAATACGTTTTTTACAACTGCACAAGCCTGGTATCGGTCAACCTCCCGGACCGTTTGGAGAAAATCGGTGACAATACATTCCACAACTGCTCAAGCCTTACAACGGTCAACATACCTGCCGCTATCGGCACAATACCCAAGGATATGTTCTTCTCCTGTTCTTCGCTTGAATCAATCACAATCCCCGAAGGCATTACTGCAATCAGTAACTTTGCATTTTTGCGTTGCACAAATCTTAACGCCGTCAGCATAGCGGACAGCGTTAAATTTATCGGCGAGGCTGCTTTTAAAGACTGTTTCAACCTTCGTTCAATCACGTTGCCCGACAGTATTTACAAAATCTCCAAAAAGCTGTTGGAAGGTTGTGCCGAGCTCGAATCAATCACAATCCCTTACAAGGTTGTTGAAATAGGTTCAAATGCATTTCTGGGGTGCTCCAAGCTGGAGAAAATAAACTTTTCCTACTGCCTAAAAAAAATCAACCGTAAAGCTTTCAGATACTGCACAAATCTCAGACACGTCAGCCTGCCCTACGGTGTAAATATAATCAGCCGTTGCGCATTTGAGGGTTGCACGAATCTCGAATCAATCAACATCCCCTCAAGCATAAACTCAATCGGCTGGTATGCATTCGGCAGCTGCCCGAATCTTACCGTTGAGATTTACAACAACAGCTACGCAGAAAGCTACTGCACAGAAAACGAAATTGCCTGCCTGATTAAATAAAAGGCACTCAAAAAACGAACGTAATCGGCCAAGATATAACGGGAGGGAAATATGAACAACAACAATTTTGAAATATTCGACGGCGAACTGCAAAAATACTTTGGCAACGACTCGTGTGTTGTTATCCCTGATACAGTAACGTCCATATCAGACTGGGCTTTTGACAAACGCACGGATATTAAGTCTGTTATTTTGCCGAACAGTATCACGCGAATAGGCACATATGCATTCGCGTGCTGCGAGGCACTTGAATCAATCGTTATCCCCGACAGTGTTACTTCAATCGGACAAGGAGCCTTCTTCAACTGTACCGCTCTTAAATCAGTTACACTCTCCTCTTCAGTAACAAAAATCAGCGAGAAAGCTTTTGAGGCCTGCAGCAGCCTCGAATCCGTTATCATCCCTGACAGCGTCACAATAATCGACCATTGCGCTTTCGCAAAGTGTGCAAAGCTCAGCTCAGTCACTATACCCGACAGCGTTACAGAGCTCGGATTCGATGTGTTTACAAACTGCAAATCTCTTAAATCTGTTACACTCTCCTCTTCTGTTACCGAAATCCCCGATGGCACCTTCAAGGATTGCGAAAGCCTTCAAGCAATCACAATTCCCGACAGCGTAACAAAAATATGCGCTCATTCATTTGCGAACTGTTCAAGCCTCAAATCAATCGTTATTCCTGATTCTGTTTGCACAGTTGAAATCAAAGCATTCACCGGATGTACAAATCTTAAATCCGTAGTGATGTCTGCAAACGTCCGAAGAATCGCTCCCTTCACCTTTTCAGAGTGTGAAAATCTCCAATCAATCACATTACCTGAAGAACTCAATGAAATCTCAACGTCTGCTTTTTCCAAATGCCGCGCTCTTACAACTTTTGCAATACCCAAAAGTCTGGATACTCTTTCGTCAACTGCATTTCATTACACATCCATAAGAGCTTTCACCGCCGATGAAAGCACCGAAAATTATTCAGTTGACGAGAACGGAATACTGTACGACAAGCACAAAACCCAACTTGTAAGATTTCCGCCCAAAGCTCCGATTGAAAGCTTTACTTTACCTCACACCGTTACTTCGATTTCAACCGGTACGTTTGCACACGCAGAGAACCTCAAATCTGTCACATTAAACACAAGAATCGCCGCTATACCCTCTTCTGCGTTTGCGTTTTGCTCTTCACTCGAGTCGCTTCATATACCCGCAAACATAACAGATGTATCTTCCTATGCATTCTGCGGTTGTAGAAGCATCACAAAATTCACCGTTGACAGAAACAACCGATTCTATTATGCAGACAGCGATGGCGTACTCTTCGACAGAGCGCGCACAACGCTCATCTCGTTTCCCGCAGGCAGTCAACACGAAACCTACTCTGTTCCTGACAGCGTTAAATCAATCTCGAGTCATTCTTTTACCGAATGTGTAAATCTCCGCTCGCTGATTATGTCCGACAGTGTAGAAATTATCTCCGAACATTTTCTGGTCGCCTGCCGCGCGCTCAAATTAGTCAAGCTCTCGAAATCCATCGAAAAAATCGCCTCATTTTCATTTTATTTGTGTGAAAACCTTGAATCTGTTTATATTCCCGACGGAATCAAAAGCATCGGATTTAAAGTTTTTTCACCCGCGCCCCGGCTTACGATAAAACTCGGCAACAACAAAACCGCTCAGGAGTATTGCGAAAAGCACAACATCAGATACATCACCACCGATTACGGGGAAGATGAACCTGAATCTGCACCTGCTGAGCAGCCCGTGTTTGTGCAAGAAGGTGAAATGGCCGTAATCCCCGTCGGTGTGACAACAATAGCAAACAACCAGTTCAAAGGCTGTCAGAACCTCAAAACCGTCCTGATTCCCGAAAGCGTTACCAAAATAGGCTGGCTCGCTTTCAGCGGCTGCAAAAACCTTTCCGTTATCGTTCTTCCGGACGGTCTTAAAGCAATCGGAGAAAAGGCTTTTTACGGTTGCAGCAGCCTCACCTCAATCAGAATACCCGACAGCGTAGAAACAATGGGCATCTACATATTCAGCGGTTGCAAAAACCTGACCGTAAAGGTATCGGCAGGCAGCTACGCTCAAGCCTACTGTGAAAAATATCAGATTCCCTACATAACGGAATAAATCAGCAATAAACAAAATATATGAGAGGTCGTGTTGTTAAAATGGATTCTGACAAAACAGTACAAATCGTATACACCAACTACAAAGGAGCAACGGGCACAAGACACGTTATCCCTATCGAAATTCTGTTCGGTCACAACGAATGGCACACAGAAGATCAATGGCTGATGAGGGCATTTGATATCGAAAAAAGCGCAGAAAGAACGTTTGCGCTCAAAGATATCCAATCCTGGCATGCCGACTAAAAATCGCACCTGCCAAACAAACACAAGGAGCAGATATTATGACCAAAAGCACGTTTGACCAAATACTTAAAGATAACGTGGTTAACTGCGCAGGATATGATTGTTTCTCACCCACAGGTTACGGCGCACCGTACCCCACCTACTACAGCCGCTATTTTTTCAATGAATTCGTAACCCAAATGATAACAGATTATCCAACCCACTATGAAAAATATCGGCAAGGCCGCGGAAGTGAGCTTGTATCAATCAACTCAAAGCCGCCAAAAATGTCCTGTGTCGGCTCTTCGTCGCGATTTTGCTATCTTGCATTCAGAAATTATCACGGCGTAGATTTTGAACACGACTGCCCTATTGCCGGCATCCGAGGCACAGCGCCGCAGATGGATACATACTTTGAGGACAAAAATATATTCATAGAGGTAAAATGTCACGAAATTTTTGACGCACACAAAATGATGCTCAGCAATCAGTATTACAACCTTCTTTTCGGAGAGGGCAACGATTTCGGGCTTGAAACCGAGGGTTCAGAAATTGTAAAAAAAAGCAAAGCGTTCGAAATTCCGATTGATAAATTCGGTTTGGAAGGCAAGCTTTCTATGATAGATTTCAAGCAATTTATATGCCATCTGCTTGGAATAAAATCGCACAAAAAAGCTGACGAAACCGCCACGCTTATATATCTCTTCTTTAAACCCAAAACGACCTCTCAAGCACAACGTGATGAAATAAACATCCTCTTCGCCAAGCTTAAATCAGAAATCAAAAGCGTTTTTGAAAGCACTCCCATAAAAGCTTTTGTACAGAAAAATAACATCGAGCTTAAGGCAGTTGCCGAATATGCCGAGGTTATGTCGCCGTTAACTACGGAAAATGCAATTATACTGTACCAATAAAAGAAACCGCAGCGGATACACAAGGTATCCGCTGCGGTTTTTGTTTTTCGGTTTACGTGCAGAACACGCAAAGAAATTAAAGGTTATAATACTTATCAAACTCTGCGGGATGAGGAATAGCTGCAAGCTGGCTGACCTCAGCGCGCTTTGTTTTGATGAAGTTTTTGATAAGCTCTTCTGGGAATACGCCACCCTCTGTAAGGTAAGCATAGTCCTTCTCAAGGCAATCAAGAGCCTCGTCGAGAGATACGGGCAGACCCTGAAGCTTTGCTTTCTCCTCTTCGGGAAGGTTGTAGAGGTTCATATCGTAGGGGCCCCAACCGTTTGCGTGAGGATCAATCTTATTCTTGATACCGTCAAGACCTGCCATGAGGATGGCAGCATAGCAGAAGTAGGGGTTACAGGTAGCAT
>JAFOBC010000240.1 GCA_017382015.1 Clostridia bacterium | reverse complement strand
CTGTAGATTGTGCTTTCTTTATCGGCAACATAGAGCTGAGCGGTTTCATAGCCTGCAACCTTGCCCGTATTCTTAACGCTGAATGTAACGGTGAGAGTTTCATCCTCATTCATTGCGGTTTTATCAAGCTTGATATCGCTGTAATCGAAGGTTGTGTAGGAAAGACCGAAGCCGAAGGGATAGCGTACCTTTCTTTCAATCTTTTCATAATATCTGTAGCCGATATAAATGCTTTCTCTGTATTCAACCGTTGCAGGGTTGCCGGGGAAGTTGTTGAATGCAGGTGTGTCTGCATATACCATCGGGTATGTCTCGGGCAGTTTACCGCTCGGGTTTACAGCGCCGCTGATGATGTCGGCAACAGCGCCGGCGCCTGCCTGACCGCCGAGGTAAGAGTTGAGTATTGCTGCAACAGAATCGTTCCAGGGCATTTCAACGGGTGAACCGCCTGCAAGCACAACTATTACGTTCTTGTTAACCTTTGCAATCTCTTCTGCAAGCTTGTCGTGTGCTGCGGGGAGATTCATATGGCTTCTGTCAAAGCCTTCTGCTTCATATTCATCAGTAAGACCGATGAAGAGCACAACTGTCTCACTTTCGGACGCAAGCTTTACTGCCTCTGCAAGGTGAGCTGCGTTTTTCTTTGCCTTTTTGTTTGAAAGCTCATAGCCCTGAGCAAACTTGACGTTGTAGCCGACCTTCTGCAGCTCTTCGAGAGCGTTGTCGAGCTTTGTGGGGTTAATGTGTGAACTGCCTGCACCCTGATATCTGGGTGTTCTTGCAAGCTCGCCGATTACGGCAACTGTGCCTTCCTTTTTGAGCGGAAGGATGCCGTTGTTTCTGAGAAGTACCATGGAGTTTGCTGCAATCTGTCTTGCGAAATCCTGGTCGTCAAGGTCGTTGTACTGGTAATCCTTCTGTGCACCTGCAACTGCCTTGTCGATAAGCTTGAGTACGTTGAGTGCACGCTGAGTTACAACAGCTTCGTCAAGTGTGCCGTTTTTAACAGCTTCAACAATTTTCTTTGCGCCCGCGCCTGCTGATGAGGGCATTTCAAGGTCGTTACCGTTCTGAAGGCCGAGAACTCGGTTGTTAACTGCGCCCCAGTCGCTGACTACTACGCCATCGAAACCCCATTCGCCGCGGAGGATGTCGAGCTGTGTGTGTTTGTTTTCTGAGCCGTGGAAGCCGTTGATTTTGTTGTATGAGTTCATTACAGTCCAGGGCTGAGCCTTTTTAACTGCAATTTCAAAAGCTGTGAGATAGATTTCACGCAGTGCACGCTCGTCAACAACGGAGTCGCAGGTCATTCTGCGTGTTTCCTGGCTGTTTGCGCAGAAGTGCTTAAGTGATGTGCCCACGCCCATTGACTGAACGCCGTTGATGAAGCCTGCTGCAAGCTCACCTGCAAGAATCGGATCTTCTGCAAAGTATTCGAAGTTTCTGCCGCAAAGGGGAGAACGCTTCATGTTGATGCCGGGGCCGAGAAGTACGCCGACTTCTTCTTTAAGGCACTTTTTGCCGAGTGCGACGCCCATTTTGTAGAGCAGCTCAGGATCCCATGATGCTGCAGTTGTTGCAGCTGTGGGGTAGCTGATTGCGGGTACGCTGTTGCTCAGGCTGTCGCCGGTTTTGCTATAGTCTTTTTTGCGCAGTCCGTGAGGGCCGTCGCAGACCATGATTGAAGGAATGCCGTATTTCTCCATTCCTTTGAGGTGCCAGAAATCGCCGCCGTCACAAAGTGCGGCTTTTTCTTCGAGAGTCATCTGTGAAATAAGATCGCTGAATTTTGCCATTTTTTATTCCCCTTCAAAAAATTTTTCTTCTAATGCGGCGGCATCTTCTGCTGATTCAACAGCTTCGACGCCTTTGAGTTTTTTCTGAATAATGCGGTTTCTGTTCTGTGCTTCGCCGAGTGCCTTGCCTGCATCGTCAATCCTTCTCCTTGCTTTTTCGAGCAGGTCGCCGAATTTGTCGTACTGTGTTTTCGCAACAGCAAGCAACTGTCTTACTTCGTTTGCTTTTTCGTTTATTGCAACCGCCTTGAAGCCCATTGAAAGTGAAGAGAGCAGGGCTGTAATCGTGGTCGGTCCGGCAATCATGATGTTGTATTCGCTTCTGAGCTTTTCGGGTAAGCCGTCGGGTGAAGCGGCAATCTCTGCATAAAGTCCCTCTGTTGCGAGGTACATTATTGCGTACGGTGTGGTCTGCGGTACAACTATGTATTTTGTAATGAGCTTTGCCTCGTCTTTAACTCGTGACTCAAGTGCTTTCCTTGCTGCGGCAAGTGCAACAGGGTCGGCGTTTTCGGCCGCTGTGCAGAGTCTTACATAGTCTTCCATCGGGAATTTTGAATCGATGGGCAGGTAGGTTACCGTGCCGCTGCCGTCGCCTGCGGGAATTTTGACAGCAAACTCAACCTTTGCCTGGCTTCCTTCAATCGGAGCGTAGTTTTTGACGTACATTCCGGGGATGGTCTGGTCAAGAATATTTTCGAGGTAAACCTCAGCCCATGTGCCGCGTGCTTTGACGTTTGTGAGCACCTTGTTGAGCGAGGATACATTTGCAGTTACTCCCGTTGAAAGCTCTTTCATTTCGCCGAGCGATTTATTTACGTTTTCAAGCTGGTCGGATACGGTTTTGAATGAGCTGTTAAGCCTTTCATTGAGTGTTGCACTGAGCTTTTCGTCAACGGTTTCTCTCATCTGATCAAGCTTTTTTTCGTTGCTCTCCTGCATCTTGCCGATTGCTTCGGAAACGTTGCGTGAAAGTCGCTCGTTCTGCTCTGCGTTGTTCTGTCGGATTGTGCCGAGTGAATCGCTGAGCGTTTGTGTCATACGTTGCTGACTTTCGAAGTTTGATTTTGTCATCTCGTCAAGCTTGCGCGCCATTTCGCCGATGCTTTGCGATGTCTGTGCACGCATGT
>JAFOBC010000239.1 GCA_017382015.1 Clostridia bacterium | reverse complement strand
GTTTGTCAAGGAAGCTACAGCAGCAGGCCTTGTAAACCTCAAGGGTCACCGCTCTGTAGGCGGTATGCGTGCTTCTATCTACAACGCAATGCCTTACGAGGGCGTTGAGAAGCTCGTTGAGTTTATGGCAGAATTCGAGAAAAACAATTCATAAGGGTGATATCAATGTTTAATATTCTTACTCTCAATAAAATCGCAGCATGCGGTACAGACAGACTCGGCGACAACTACAAGGTTGCTGACGATATTCAGTCTCCCGATGCTATAATGGTACGCTCTGCAGCAATGCACGATATGGAGTTTGATCCCGCAACACTTGCTGTTGCACGTGCAGGCGCAGGTGTCAACAATATTCCGCTTGATAAGTGCACAGAAAAGGGTATCGTTGTTTTCAATACACCCGGTGCAAACGCAAACGCTGTTAAGGAGCTTGTTCTCTGCGGTCTTTTCCTTTCTTCCAGAAGAATTCCTGCAGCTATTGACTGGTGCAAGACTCTCAAGGGTGAGGGTGCAAACGTATCCAAGCTCGTAGAAAAAGGCAAGTCACAGTTTGTCGGCCCCGAAATCCTCGGCAAGACACTCGGTGTTATCGGTCTCGGTGCAATCGGTGCAAAGGTTGCTAACGCAGCAGTAGCACTCGGTATGGATGTTATCGGCTTCGATGCTTTCCTCAGCGATGCAGCTGCAGCAGCACTTGCTCCCGAGGTTAAGGTTGCTTCAAGCCTTGATGAGGTTTATGCAGCATCCGATTATGTTTCTCTCCACCTTCCCTGCAACGACAGCACAAAGGGTATGATTAACGCTGATACATTTGCTAAGATGAAGGATTGCGTACGCATCCTCAACTTTGCACGCGGCGAGCTTGTTGATAACGCTTCTGTTATCGAGGCACTTGCAAGCGGTAAGTGTGCAGCTTACGTTACAGACTTCCCGACAGATGAGCAGATTGGTGTTGACGGTGTTGTTGCAATGCCTCACCTCGGTGCTTCTACTCCCGAGTCAGAGGATAACTGTGCAGTTATGGCGGCAGACGAAATCAAGGCTTACCTTGAAAAGGGTGAGATTGTAAACTCTGTCAACGTACCTGCAATGCGTCTTGCAGCTCCCGCAGGTAAGAGAGTTTGCGTAATTCACGCAGAGTCTGCTTTTGCTGAGGTTGTTGCCGCTATGGAGGGCAGCACAGCTAACGTAAACACAGCTTCACGCAAGGGTGTTTCTTACACAGTAGCTGATATGACATGCGACTGTGCAGATAAGATTGCTGCTGTTGACGGTGTCTACAGAGTCAGAGTTATCGGCTGATAAATATTACAAATAATTAAGCTCACTATCTTTGCGGATAGTGAGCTTTTTTTATACTATTTCCAGCGAGTTTTCAGTTTCTTTAATCTCGAAAAATTCGGGTCTTTCATTCGGCTGACCGTTAGGTCTGTGGAGCGAAAGCATCAGCTTGCCTTCAAGGCTTCTGAAAATCATACCGTGTCCGCCGTCATTATCGAAGAGTGTGGGCAGATGTGACCATGT